>CAZDWH010000061.1:0-15136 GCA_964509025.1 uncultured Rhodanobacteraceae bacterium | reverse complement strand
GGGCCCCCAGCGGCGTGGGTCGGACCGGCATTGGCGACGGTCAATGTGTAAGTCGCGTTGCCGCCGGCGACGACGCCCGCCGGGCCGGTCTTGACGACGCTGAGGTCTGCGCTGGTCGAGATGGTCGTGTTCGCGCTGGAGGTGTTGTTGCCGGCATTGCTGTCGACGCTATCGGTGGCTGCCGTGGCCGTATTCGATATCACGGTGCCATTGGCGGTGCCGCTTGCGGTTTGGACAGTGACGGTGAATTGGGCACTGGCTCCATTGTTGAGAATGGCGACCGAGCAGGACACGCTGCCATTGGTGCCCACCGCTGGAGTTGCGCAGCTGGCCGCTGGTCCGGTGTTTTGCGTGATCGAAACAAACGTGATGCCAGCGGGCAGCGCATCGGTGAACCGGGCGTTCAGCGCCGCATCGGGTCCGGCATTGCTCAGCGTGATGACATAGCTGAAGCTCGCTCCAGCCACCGCGGTGGCCGGAGCGGTTTTGACCACGCCGACGTCGGCGGTAGTCACAACTGCCGCGGTTGAGGCAGTGTTGTTCTCGCTGCTTGGATCCGAGTCGGAGGTTATCGTTGCCGTATTCGTATAAGTAGTCCCGGAAGGAGTACCGTTCGGCACGTGTCCGACGAAGGTGAACGTCGCGCTGGCACCCGCGGCGAGGCTGGCGATCGTACAAGTCGTCGTGGCCGCCGGGGCGCCGCAGCTGAAGGCTGGCCCCGTGTTCTGCGTGAACGAAACGAAGGTGAGGGCAAATCCTGCCGGGGCACCGCCGGGCAGCGTATCCGTCCACGACACATTGGTCGCTGGATCGGGGCCATTGTTACCGACCGTGATCGTATAGCTGATGTCGGTGTTTGGCGAGACTGCCGACGGACCGGTCTTGATAATGTAGGCGTCGGCCTGCGGCGTGGGAACGATGGTCACAGCCGTCGCGCTGTCATTTTCGCTGTTCGAATCGGTCGGGCACGAGACGCTGGCGATATTCGTGAACGTGTTGCCGGCGGTCGCCGAAGGGATCAGCAAGGTGATACTGAAATTGGCGGTTGCGCCGTTGAGCATGGACGCGACCGAACAGGTGATGGTGCCGTTGTTACCGACGCCGGGGTCCGTGCAGGTGAATGCAGGGTCGCTCGTTATCGAGGAAAAGACCATGCCCGGGGGAATCGGGTCGGTAAGCGTAACCGTGGCGGAGGCATCCGGACCGAAGTTGGTCAAGCTGAGATTGTAGGTCACGCTGATATTGCTGCCGGCACTGGCGGTGCTCGGCCCGGACTTGGTTATCGCAATATCCGAAGTCTGGGCAAAAGCGAGGTTGGCGCTGGCGCACAGCCAGAGCAGACAGAGTAGCGAAGCAATCCGACTCGCATGACGCATCGTTGATTCCCCTTGAAACTGCGGCGGCGCTCCCTGCGTGCGCGCAAAGTCTGGATTCTAGCGCCGCAACTCGGCTTACGGATACAGGCTGCGGCCTTGATCGAAAAAAGAGGACGCACGGGCAGGCAATATGTGCGATCTCCAGACTTCGCAAAAAGAAAAGCCGTCGCGCGAGCGACGGCTTGGATTCAGGGGCAAGCCGCCAGCGGCGAGCTGCTCATGCGCGCTGGCGATCGTGGCTGGCCTTACTTGGATTTGCCGGACTTCGGCGCTTCCTTGAGTCCGCGCTCGATCAGCAGCGGTTCGACGCTCGGATCGCGACCGCGGAAATCGCGGTACATCTGGTCCATCTCCATCGTGCTGCCGCGCGACAGCACCATGTCGCGGAAGCGCTGGCCGTTCTCGCGCGTCATGCCGCCGTGTTCCTTGAACCAGTAGAACGCGTCGTCGCGCAGCACCGCAGTCCACAGGTAGGCGTAATAGCCGGCCGAATAGCCGCCGCCCCAGATGTGCGCGAAATAATTGCTGCGATAGCGCGGCGGGATCAGCGCGTAGTCGACCTTGTACTTCGCAAGCGCCGCGGCTTCAAATTTGTCCACATCCTGCTTCGGCGCGTCGGCTGGCAGGGTGTGCCAGGCTTGATCGAGCACTGCGGCGGCAATGTATTCGTCGGTGGCGAAGCCTTCGCCATAAGTGCCGGCCTTCTTGATCTTGGCGACGAGTTCGGCCGGCATCGGCGCGCCGGTCTGGTAGTGCTTGGCATAGTTCGCGAACACGGTCGGCTCGTCCGCCCAGTGCTCGTTGAACTGCGACGGGAACTCGACGAAGTCGCGCGGCGTATTGGTGCCGGCCATGTACGGATACTTCACATTCGAGAAGATGCCGTGCAGACCATGGCCAAACTCGTGGAACATTGTGACCACGTCGTCGTGGCTGATCAGCGCGGGCTGGCCCGGCGCAGGCTTGGTGAAGTTGCAAACGTTGAACGCAACCGGCTTGGTGCCGAGCAAGCCCGACTGGTCGACGAAGGTGTCCATCCACGCGCCGCCGGCCTTGTTGTCGCGCTTGAAGTAGTCGAAATAGAACAGCGCGAACGAAGTGCCGTCTTTGTCGAACACTTCGAACACGCGCACGTCGGGCTGGTACACCGGCAGGTCGTGGCGTTCCTTGAAGGTGATGCCGTAGAGCTTGTTCGCGGCGAAGAACACGCCGTCCTGCAGCACGCGATCGAGCAGGAAGTACTGCTTGATCTCGGCGTCATCGAGCGCGTAATCCTTTTTCTTCACCTGCTCGGAGTAGTACTGCCAGTCCCACGGCGCGAGTTTGACGTGGTCCTTGCTCGCGAGCTTCTGCATGCCTTCGGCTTCGCCCTTGGCCTTGGCGACCACGGCCGGGACCATATCGGTCATCAGCTTGATCGCGTTTTCCGGCTTCTTCGCCATCTGGTCGTCGAGGCTGTACGCGGCCCAGTTCGGGAAGCCGAGCAGCTTGGCCTTCTGCGCGCGCAACTCGGCCTGACGCTGGACCGTCGCACGCGTGTCGTTGGCGTCGTTGTGTTCGGCACGTTCGGCCGAGGCGTGGAACAGTTTCTCGCGCGTCGCACGATTGGTGAGCGACACCTGCGCCGGCTGCTGCGTGGTGTTTTGCAGTGCCACGACCCACTTGCCGTCAAGCTTGCGGCTCTTCGCAGCCTCGGCTGCAGCGGCGAGATCGGCGTCGCTGAAGCCAGCGAGATCGGCTTTATTGTCGATCACCAGTCCGCCCGCCTTGGTCGCGGCGAGCAGCTTTTGCTGGAAATCGGTGGAGAGCTTGGCGTCTTCCTCGTTCAACTTGCGCAGCGCGGCTTGATCGGTTGCCGACAGCTCCGCGCCCGCGCGCACGAAGGCGCGGTGGTAGCGTTCGACCAGGTACTTCGATTCGGCGTCGAGGCCGAGCGTCTCAGGCTTTTGATCGTACAGCGCTTTCACGCGCGCATAGAGCTTGGGGTTGAGATAGATCGCATCCTGATGCGCGGCGAGCTTCGGCGTGACGTCCGACTGGATCTTCTGCAGGTCGTCGTTGGTGTTCGCCTGCGCGATCGCGAAGAAAACCTTCGACACGCGCGTCAGCTGCGCACCGGTTTTTTCCAGCGCGACGATCGTATTGTCGAACGTCGGTGCCTCGGGGTTATTGGCGATTTTTTCGACTTCGGCGAGCTGCTGCTGCATGCCTTGCGCGAACGCCGGCGCGTAGTCGCTGTCGTGGATCTTGTCGAACGCCGGCGCCTGGTACTGCAGCGCGCTGGCGTTGGAGAACGGATTGACCGCAACCGGCGTGGCCGCGGGCGCGGTCTTCGGCGTTTCGGGTTTCTTTGGCGCTTTTGCGTTCACTTGCGTGCTGGCGGCGAGGGCGATGCTTATGGCGAGGAATAGCGGACGAGTGCGTAGCATGAAGGAAAGTCCCAGGTTTGAAAGGCGGGGGTCTTGCAGGCGGCAAAGCATACACGCCCGACGCCCGCGCGGGGCTCAGACCGACACTGCACGCTAGCGTGCTCGCGTACAGGCGGGCATGTGCCAGAAGTTCAACGGCGAGGTTAGGCGGCGTGAACGTCGCGCAGTGTCCAATGCGCACCGATCAGCAGGCCCAGCCGGTGCTTGAGCACGGCATGCGGCAGCACCGTGGTCACCTGCGCATCGCAGTGCAGGTCGGATTGCTGCGCCGCGACGGTCGCCTGCGTATCGCTGGCGCCGAGCATCGGGTCGACCGCGTCGGGATCGGGCTGCATCGCTTTCCAGCGCTGCCACAGCGTGGGTTCGCGCAGCGCCGCCTGCAACTCGACCGCGAACGTATCCGCGCTAGTGCCGGCGAACGACAGCGAATCGATCTTGCCGCGCGCGGAGGCGAGGTCGGGAATCGAAAGATAAAAACTCTGTCGTGACGCGGGCATGGCCGGCTCCTTAGTTAGGATTTCCTTTGAGCAGTTTACGCCGGATCGCCGATGAGCGGGAACGCGCGGCGCTTCGCACTAGCCGGCGCCGAGCGCCATGCAGGCAGCGGTGAGATGCGGCGCCAGTTGCGCGACTTGCGCCTGCGCATCGGCCGCGTGCAGATGCGGCAGCACGCCGAGGCACGGCGCCAGGAGGCGTTCACGCAATGCCGCGATATTGTCTTCGCGCCGCAGCATCGCGGGTTCGATCGTGCTGCCGATCCAGCCGAGCAATTCGCAGCCGTCGTCGCGGATCGCGCGCGCGCTGAGCAACGCGTGGTTGATGCAGCCCAGGCGCAGGCCCACGACCAGGATCACCGGCAGGCGTAACGCATGGACCAGATCGGCCTGCATCAACTTCGCACCGAGCGGCGCCATCCAGCCGCCGACGCCCTCGACCACGACGCAGGCCGCCGCGGCGCTCAGCGCGGCATAGGCGGACGTGATGCGGTCGAGGGCGATGTCGATGCGCGCATCCTGCGCCGCGAGATGCGGTGCAATCGGCTCGGCAAAGACATAAGGATTGATCTGCGCGTAGTCGAATGCGCTGCCGTCGACGCGGCGCGCGCTGTGCGCAAGCAGCAGTTCCGCATCGGTGTTGCGCAGCCCCTGCGACGTGACCGCGCTGCCGCTGGCGACCGGCTTCATACCAACGGTGGTGCTGCCGCGCGCATTGAGTGCGGCGATCAGGCTTGCTGCGGCGAGGGTCTTGCCTACGCCGGTATCGGTGCCGGTGATGAAGACGCCGTGGTTCACGCAGTGGCGGGCAGCGCTTCGATACGGCGCTTGTAGCGCTTGCTCAGGAAGGCGGCGATGAAACCCGAGGTGGCATAGATCAGTCCGGCGACCCAGATCGTCCACTGTTGCGTATCGAAGGGCAGCACCGTTGCCAGCAGGGCGGAGAGCAAGCCGAGCATCGCGAACGCGAACGACAACACCGTCAGGTACTGCGTCGCCTGCTGTTCGGCCGGATTGAGGCCGATCTTCGCCGCGGCCGCGAGCGCATGCCGGTGCAGCAGCCCCAGCACGATCCAGATCGCGGCATGGCCGAGGCCGAAGACGATGAAGGCGGTGCGCAATTCGTCGTAGCTGTGGAACTCGACCGCTTCGTCGACCATCCATTGTCCGCTTACGCTGGCGACCGCGGCGGTGAACAGCAGGCGCAGCGGATACGCGTAGACGAGCACGAGGAACAGCAGGACCATGCTAGGGCGGATCGGGGTTTCGTCTTCGAGGTCGTAGGGCCGGCTCCAGTCGCGATGGCTGCGCCAGATGCGCACGAGCAGCATATAGCACAGCGCGAACGCCGGAATGCCGCGCATTGCCTGCAACATCTCGGGCACGCTGTGCGGGGCGTGACCGATCGAAATCACCACCAGAGTTACCGCGAAGGCGAATGCGGCATCGAAGAAGCCTTCGAGGCGCGTCGGATGGTGGCGACGCGGACGCAGCACGTCCGATACGCGCGATAGCTCTGACATGGAACAACCCCGATGCGATCCCTCGCCGCATCATACGTGACGCCCGAGCGCCGGCAAAGCTCGCGCCGAGCGGATAGAATAGGCGAGATCCATCAACCGGAAGTGCGATGTTCAGCGCAGCACCGATTCGCGCAAGCGACAAGGCCGGAATCTATGACGAACTCGCCGAACAGGCGCGCGGCCTGCTGCACGGCGAGCGCGACCGCATCGCCAACGCGGCGAATTTTTCCGCGCTGATCTATGGCGCCCTGCCCGATCTCAACTGGGCTGGATTCTATTTCTACGACGGCAACGAACTCGTCGTCGGCCCGTTCCAGGGCAAGCCGGCCTGCGTGCGCATCGCGCTCGGCAAGGGTGTCTGCGGCGCGGCTGCCTCGACCCGGCAAACGCAGGTCGTGCGCGACGTGCATGCCTTTCCCGGCCACATCGCCTGCGACGCGGCATCGCGTTCGGAGATCGTGGTCCCGCTCGTGCTCGACGGGAACCTCCTCGGCGTGTTCGATGTCGACAGCCCGATGCTCGCGTGCTTCGACGACGTCGATCGTGTCGGCATGGAGCAATTGGTAAAAATATACCTGGATTCGCTGGGCGGCTGACACGATGAGCGAAAAGATCAGAAATATCGGCCCCAAGTCCGCCGCGTGGCTGCGTCAGGTCGGCGTGCGCACGCAGGAAGATCTCGAACGCCTCGGCGCGGTCGAAGCCTTCATGAAGGTCAAGCGCGCGGGCTTCAAGCCGAGTCTCAATCTGCTGTACGCGCTCGAAGGCGCACTCGCCAACTGCCATTGGGCCGAGTTACCGGACGAGCGCAAGGCCGCGCTGGTGCTTGCGGCCGAATCGAACGAGGCAGCCAATCCGATCAAGACGCGCTGGCAGAAGCAGGCCGAACGTAGCGAAGGCGGAGCGCGGCGCGAATCAAGTGGCGACGACAGCACAGCGCATGGACTTCTCGACGATCCGGACGGCGGCGCCGGCGCGACGAGCGAAGGTCCGGCGAATCGTTTCGAGTAGAGCGTCCGCTCCTGCGTTAAGCGCACCATGCGCTTGTAGCGAGAGCGGCAGAATGCCGAACGGCAGCGCCTCTGGGATGGATCAGCCTCTCGCTGCCGCAAAAGATCGCGCGTCGTCACGCCAGCGCGGAGTGGTGCGAATCCGCGGCAATACCTCGTCGACACGATCGACCAGCGACCACATCTCGGCGTGCTCGCGATTCATGAAGCGCTGCTCGATCACGCGCGTCATGAATGCCTGCAGCGGCGTGTAGAAGTCGAGAATATTGAGCAGCACGATCGGATTGAAATACAAACCGAGGCGCTTGAGCGTGATCGCCTCGAACAACTCCTCCAGCGTGCCGCAGCCGCCGGGTAGGGCGATCACCGCATCCGAGCCGGTGAGCAAGCGATGCTTGCGTTCGCGCATGTCCTCGACCACGTCGAGATTGGCGACGCCCGGATGCTGCCATTCGACTTCGGTCATAAAGCGCGGAATGATGCCGACCACTTCGCCGCCTTCCGCCAGCGCACCGTCGGCGAGCGCGCCCATCAGGCCAATCGCGCCGCCACCGTAGACCACCGTGCAGCCCTCGCGCGCGAGCGTGCGCCCGAGTTCGCCGGCGGCTTCGATGTAGGCGCGGTCGCAGTGCGCGCTGGAAGCGGCGTAAACGCAGATGCGCATGATCGTCCTCGATTTGTACGGACGCCAATTGTACGCGACGCGAATGCGAAGCTTGCTAAACTACGCACCTCATCAGCGGCGGTGTGGCGGATCATGTCGATAGCAGGGGTGCCCGAGCTCGCCACCGCGCGAGTAGCGGTGATCGGCCTGGGTTATGTAGGTTTGCCGCTCGCGGTCGCGTTCGGGCGCCAACGCCACACGCTCGGCTTCGACATCAACGCGGCACGCATCGACGAACTCGCGCAGGCGCGCGACCATACGCTCGAGACCGCGCCCGACGATATCCGCGCGGCGACGCGACTGAAATTCAGCGCCAATGCGGCCGACTTGGTCGGTTGCGACGTCTTTATCGTCACCGTGCCGACGCCGATCGACGACTTCAAGCGTCCCGACCTGTATCCGCTCGAGGCCGCGAGCCGCACGGTAGGCGCGGCGATCCGCCGCGGCGGCATCGCGATCTTCGAATCGACCGTATTTCCGGGCGCAACCGAAGAGGTGTGCGTGCCGTTGATCGAGGCGGCGTCCGGGCTGAAGCACAATGTGGATTTTTATACCGGATACAGTCCGGAGCGCATCAATCCCGGCGACAGCGAGCACAAGCTCGAGTCGATCACCAAGGTCACCTCCGGTTCGACGCCGCAGGCCGCGGACTTCGTCGACGCGCTCTACCGCTCGATCGTGCCCGCCGGTACGCATCGCGCGGCCAGCATCCGCGTGGCCGAGATGGCCAAGGTGATCGAGAACACGCAGCGCGATTTGAATATCGCACTGGTCAACGAGATCGCGCTGATCTGCAAGAAGCTCGGCATCGACACCGGCGACGTACTCGCGGCGGCCGGCACCAAGTGGAATTTCCTGCCGTTCAAGCCGGGACTGGTCGGCGGGCATTGCATCGGCGTCGATCCGTATTATCTGACGCACAAGGCGCAGCAGGTCGGTTACTACCCTTACGTCATCCTCGCCGGACGCCGCATCAACGACGGCATGGGCGCGCACGTGGCGCAGCGCGTGATGCGCCTGCTTTCGCGCCGGCGCGTGCACGCGGCCGACGCGAAAGTGCTGGTGCTCGGATTCGCGTTCAAGGCCAATTGCCCCGACCTGCGCAACACGCGCGTGATGGACCTGATTGCGGTGCTGCGCGATTCCGAGGCGAGCGTCGACGTGGTCGACCCGCGTGTCGATGCCGACGCGGCGCAGCACGAATATGGACTCGTCGTGCGCAGCGAGATTGCGCTTGGGGCGCAGTACGACGCGGTCATTCTCGCCGTCGCGCACAGCGAATTCATCGCGCTCGGTGCCGCCGGCATCCGCGCACTGTGCAAACCGGGCGGCGTGTTGTTCGACGTGCAGCAGGCGCTGCCGAAGGATGCGGTCGATGATCGTCTGTGAGCGTTAAGCCAATGCGTGTACTTGTCACCGGCGCGGCCGGCTTTATCGGCGCCGCCTTGAGCGAACGTCTGCTTTCCCGCGGCGATGAGGTGTGCGGTCTCGACGATCTGAACGACTATTACGATCCGAAACTGAAGGAAGCGCGTCTCGCGCGTCTGGCGCCGCACGCGAATTTCCGTTTCGTCAAAGGCGCCTTGCAGGATCGACACGCGGTAGATTGCGTGTTCGCGGACTTCAAGCCGCAGCGTGTGGTCAATCTCGCGGCGCAGGCGGGCGTGCGCTATTCGCTCGAGAATCCGCGCGCCTACGTCGACAGCAACCTCGTCGGCTTCATCAATATTCTCGAAGCCTGCCGCCATGGCGCGGTCGAGCATCTGGTCTATGCCTCGTCGAGCTCGGTCTATGGGGCCAACCGCAAGCTGCCGTTCTCCGAGCGCGACGCCGTCGACCATCCGGTCAGTCTGTATGCCGCGACGAAGAAGGCCAACGAGTTGATGGCGCATACCTACAGCCATCTCTACGGCTTGCCTACGACGGGCCTGCGTTTCTTCACCGTGTATGGCCCCTGGGGCCGGCCGGACATGGCGCTGTTCCTGTTCACGCGCAAGATCCTCGCGGGCGAGCCGATCGAGGTGTTCAACCATGGTCGCCACTCGCGTGATTTCACTTATATCGACGATATCGTCGAGGGGGTGATCCGCACCCTCGACCACGTGCCGACCGGCGACGCGGCTTTCGACGTGCTCAAGCCCAATCCGGGCTCCTCCGCGGCGCCGTACCGCGTCTACAATATCGGCAACCACAGGCCGGTCGAGCTGGCGCGCTATATCGAAGTGATCGAGCAGTGCGTCGGACGCAAGGCCGAGAAGATCCTGCTGCCGCTGCAGCCCGGTGACGTGCCAGACACCTATGCCGATGTCGCGGAGCTGATCAGCGCGGTCGACTATTCGCCTTCGACGCCGATCGAGACAGGCGTGGCGCGGTTTGTCGAGTGGTATCGCGGCTACTACGGCGTTTGAGCGGATTTTCCGCAGAAATGTGATGGAAGCCGCAGTCCCCGCGGAACTGAATACTGGATTAACCAAATCCAAACGATTCATCTGGTAGCGTCCGGCCCTTCTTGTGTCTTTATTGGGGCAATCGCATGCGCCTGAAACGATTCGCCGCCCCGGCGATGGTATTGATCGCCGGGATGGCCTCGTTCCCGTTGCTCGCGCAACCGCTGGCCACGTTGCCGCGTGCGGTGTCCGAGGACTTCGTTCCCGCCGAGTTAGCGCGCGCCGTGGCGATTCAGGCGCCGGACAAGCAGGTGGTGGTCGCATCCGCTGCGGCGGACAAGTCCGAAGATGCGAATTCCGAAAGCTCGCTGTTCAAGACCCCGCGCAAGCGCCTGGCCGATCTCGCGCTGAAGCTGCGCGACATCCGTTACGTGCGTGGTGGGCATGAGCCTTCCACCGGTTTCGATTGTTCCGGTTTCGTGCACTATGTGTTCCGCGAGACCTTCGGTCTCGTGCTGCCTTACGACGCACCGAGCCAGTTCCGCGACGGCAAGTATGTCGCGCGCAACCAGATGCAGGCAGGCGACCTCGTGTTCTTCCATGAAGGCAAGCGCATCAGCCACGTCGGCATCTATCTCGACGATGGTCATTTCATCCACTCGCCGCGTCCGGGCAAGCGCGTGCGCGTCGAAAGCCTTGATTCGACCTATTGGGTCAAGCGCTTCGCTGGCGCCAAGCGCCTTGATGTGCTGAGCTGATCGAGCGCGCTCGCGCGCGCAATTGCATCGCATCGCGGAAAGCGCCAATACTAGGCGCGGGTCTTCCTTGCATTGCGTCTTCAAATGAAGAAATTGCTCGCCGCGATCGCGGCGGTTAGCCTGCTTGCGTCCTGCGCGGCGTTCACGCCGGAGCCACGTTCCGCGTCGAGTGTCGAGCGCCGCGTCGAAGCGGAGCACTGGCTGCGCACCGAGCTCTACTTTGGCGTCGGGCCGCTCGACGACACGGACCTTGCAGCACATGAGCAACGCTGGCGCGAATTTCTCGATCGCGAAATCACCCCGCGCTTTCCTGATGGCCTCACCGTCTACGATGTCTACGGGCAGTGGCGCGCGCGCGAAGGTGCACCGATCCAGCATGAGAGATCGAAGGAAGTCATGCTGATCTATCGCGACACGCCGCAACACCGCTCCGATATCGAGGCGATCCGCGCCGCGTGGAAAAAACTCACGGGCGATGAGTCGGTACTGCGCGTGACCCAACCGGCCGAGGTGGCATTCTGATGGCGACCAACGTGGCGCAGTTGAAGATCACTTCCGGCGACATCAACGGCTTCATCGGCCTCGTCGTCGACAATCTCTCGGTGCTCGGGTTTCTTGCCGGCGCGCTGATCGGAATTTTCCATTTCCCGGCCGAAGTGATCTTCGCCAAGATGTTTCCCGGCACCGCGTTCGGCGCACTCGTCGGCAATCTCGTCTACACGCGCATGGCGCTGCGCTCGGGCCGAGCGGATGCGTGCGCGATGCCGCTCGGCATCGACGCGCCGACCACGATCGGGCTTGCGCTGCTCGTGCTCGGCCCGGCCTTCGTCACGTTCAAGCAGCAGGGCATGGACGAAGCGGCGGCGGCAAATGCAACTTGGCAGCTCGGCATGGCGGCGATGGTCGTGATGGGGGTGCTCAAGACCGTGCTGTCGTTCTTCGGTGATGCGGTGCTGCGCCACGTCCCACGTGCGGGTTTGTTGGGTTCCATCGCCGGTATTGCGCTGGTGTTGATGGGATTCTTTCCCCTGGTCGATATCCTACGCGTGCCGATCGTTGGGCTCGCCTGCTTCGGCATCGTGCTGTATGCGCTCGTCGCGCACGCGCGTCTGCCGTTCGGCGTGCCCGGCGTGCTGTTCTCGATCATCGTCGGTGTCGTGTTGTACTACGTACTCGGGCCGCTCGAGCTGCTCGGCCCCGGCTTTCACGCGCCGAGCGCGCCGCAATGGCGTTTCAATCTGCCGTGGCCTAGTCTCGGCTTTATCGAAGGCATGAAATACACGCTGCCGTATCTCGCGTTGATCCTGCCGTTTGGATTGCTCATGGTCGTCGGCGGTATCAATGTGACCGAGAGCGCGCGTGCCGCGGGCGACGATTACAACGTGCGCGATATTCTTTTGACCGAGGCGCTCGCGACGCTCGTCGCTGGCGTTTGTGGCGGCGTGGCGCAGACCACGCCGTACATCGGCCAGCCCGCGTACCGCGCGATGGGAGGTCGCACCGGGTACACCTTGCTCACCGGCGTGTTCCTCGGTCTCGGCGGCGTGCTCGGCTATCTGTCGAATCTGGTCGAATTGATCCCGCTCGCCGTGCTCGCGCCGATCCTGATCTTCATCGCAATCCACATCACGATGCAGGCATTCGAGGCGACGCCGCAGAAATATTTTGCCGCGGTGGTAATGGCGTTCTTCCCAGCGGTCGCGCGCATGGTCGCTATCAAACTTGGCGATCCGTCGATCGTGTCGCCGGCGAATTTCGTACAGCTCTATGCCAATGCCGATCACGGCTTGCCCGAACTCGCCGTGATCTTCATCCTCGGCAACGGCTTCATCATCACCTCGATGGTTTGGGCGAGTTTCGTTGTGGCGCTGATCGATCATCACCCCGGCCGCGCGGCGTGGATCGTGCTTGGCGGCGCCGCGCTGACTCTGTTCGGCGTCATTCATTCTGTCGATCCGAACGGCAGCATCTATTTGCCGTGGACGCTCGATGCGGCAGCGCGCACGCTGGTCTGGCAGTTCACGGCGGCCTATGCCGTGCTCGCAGCAACGCTGGCGTTGCTGTCGCTGCAGAAGAACGCGGCGATTCGCCAGGTCGAGGTTTAACCCCGAACCGCCCTCGGCGCCGATCAACGCAGCAAACGGATGATGGGAACGCGCGTGACGGCAATCGGAATGACCTCCACTCGACTGTGCAGCCTGGTGGATGTGGCGGCCGCGAGCGTTTGCTCGTTGTCGCAGCAGCAGGTCGAACAGCGCAGCGACGAGCGCCTCATGCGCGACTATCGCGGCGGCGATGCCGATGCGTTCCAGATGCTGTATCGGCGCCATGGCGATCGCCTGCACCGTTTCGTCCTGCGCCTGGCGGGCGCGGCCGATGCCGAAGAAATCTTTCAGGAAGTCTGGATTGCGGTGATCCGTGCGCGCGAACGCTATGTTCATGGCGCCAAGTTCACGACTTATCTTTACGCGATCGCGCATCGGCGTGCGATGGATCGCCTGCGTGCGCAGGGACGCGCTGCCGAGGATCGCCGCGCGGTGTTGCCCGCCGATGTACCGGACGACGGCACCTCGACGCCGGTCGAGCTGGTTTGGCGCGAGGCGGCGGGCGCGGCCTTGCTTGCGGCGATCGACGCCTTGCCGATACCGCAGCGCGAGGCGTTTCTGCTGCAGGCCGAGGGCGGATTGAGCCTCGAGGAAATCGCGGAGGCGACCGCGACACCGCGCGAAACGGTCAAGAGCCGGCTGCGCTACGCGAACCGGCGCTTGCGCGAGGCGCTGGAGGCGTGGCGATGAGCGACGACATTTTCCCGGCAGACTTGCAGCGCCTGTATCGCGCGAATGCGAACGAGCGCTCGTCGGCGCGCGCCGATGTCGCGATCCTGCAACTCGCGCAGGCGCACGCGCAGCGTGCGCATTTGCGCAAGCGGGTTGCGTGGATTGCCTGCGCAGCAGCAGCGGTCCTGCTGGCAATCGTTGTTCCGATCGGACAAAGGCAACGCGATGCGTCGGACGCATTGCGCCAGCACTATGCGGCCGTCACCACCCCCTATCTTCTCGATGCGCATGACAGCACGGACGCCTACGCACGCGCGACGCGCTTCCTGCTTGATCGGGGCGATCTCGATGCGCAGGCGGCCGAGGCGTCCGATGCACATTCGTCATTGCAGGGATCCTGATCATGCATCTGTGTCGATTTATCGCGGCGATACTTCTGACCGCAAGCGTGCCAGCGGGTTGGGCGCAGACCACGCCCCCGGCGACCCGATCCGGCGGCACCCCCGAGACTCGCCGCGCGCTGATCGAGAATCCCGCTATCAATGGCCTCGAAAGCCATCACTCGGAACGCTGGTTCAAGGACAGAATTCTAAAGGGCTGGTCGCTCGCCGGCAGCGCGCCGCAGGACTATGAGTTTGGGCTGGAATTCAACGGGTTCGGTATTGCCCCGAAAATGTTCGCGCAGATTCGCTCCAAGGCCGACGCCAAGGGCGAGGGCTTTGGCACCGAGATGCAGACAATTTCCGCAACCGACTATCGCGGGCAGCGCGTGCGGTTCTCCGCACTACTGCGTCCGACCGAGGTCGGACGCGGTGCAGGTCTGTGGTTCCGCGTCGATGCTGCGGATGGCAAGGTGCTGGCGTTCGACAATATGCAGTCGCGGCCGGTGGTCGGCACACAGAACTGGAAGCGTTACGACGTGGTGCTCGACGTGCCGGAAAACGGCCAGTCCATCGCGTTCGGCATTCTGCTAGTCGGCAAGGGCAAACTGGGATTCGACGAACTGCGTTTCGAAAAGGTGGGCAAGGACGTGCCGACGACCGACACCGCGTTGCCGACGGCGCCGGTCAACCTCGAGCTCAAGCAATAGGCAGCTGTTGCGGAGTCGTGATCGGTCCGTGGTGGCGGTGCTACGTCTGGCGGCGCCGCAGGCGCGTGAACTCGGAAAATTCCCAGGCGCGGAATGCGAGCAGCGCGCTGCAGCCGTTGCGCGCCTCTTGCGGCAGCCGCGCATCGCGGCGCGCCAGCTCCTCGAACTCCTGTGCAAAGCGCTCGATCGCGGTTTTGATGTGCGCCTGTGAGCTCGGCGACAGCAGGCCGCCGATGAAGCGCAGATCCTCTCCCGGCGCGTCGAAACGCGCGCGCAAGAATTCCGGCGCGACACGACCCAGGAAAAATTCGTGCACCGGGCCATCCTTGCGCCAGGCGAAATTGCGCGCGGTCAGTTTGCGAATCCCGCGCGGTGGACGGAAATTGACGATGCGCAGCGTATCAAGGCGCAATACGGCCGCAGTGAGCGCGTTGTCGTCGAAGGCGAATGCGGCAGTGATCTCGCCCCACTTCCAGTCGTTGACGAGCAGGTAGGTCACCAACAGCAAACGCGGATCGCGCACGAGCGCGCGTTCCTGCGTCTGGCTCAGCTGGGTCAGCAGCGTCGGCGCTTGGGTCTGCAACAAATCCGGCAGCGAGACGTCGAGCGCAGCGCAGATCCGGTCGAA
>CAZDWH010000060.1:11039-15280 GCA_964509025.1 uncultured Rhodanobacteraceae bacterium | reverse complement strand
GGCTTCACCAAGCTGATCTTCGACGAGGCCACGCACAAGATCATCGGCGCCGGCATCGTCGGCGTGAACGCGGGCGAGTTGATCTCCGAACTCGCGCTCGCGATCGAGATGGGCGCCGAAGCTGCGGATATCGGCCTGACCGTGCATCCGCATCCGACGCTGAGCGAATCGGTCGGGATGGCGGCGGAAGTTTACGAGGGGACGATTACCGACCTCTACATTCCGAAGAAGAAGTAGTCGCAGTTTTTATCGCAACTTGACTGCCGCACATTTTTGTGCGAACATAATTGTGCTGTTGCTTGGGCTCGTCGGGACAAATGTCGGTTGGCATTGTGCAGTCGATCCTGAGCGACACAAAAACATAAGCCCTGTGGTCGATTAGGAGTGTTGAAATGAAAAATACTTTCTTACTACACGACGATTACCTAAGGTGTTTGTCCCATGAATGGAACGGAGTTTTTGCGGAAGCTGCGGGCTTATGCCAAGGAGCATGGACTTCCGTTTAAAGTTGTGTCGAATCGAGGCAAGGGTGGTCATCAGATGATCCATCTGGGGAATCAAAAGACAACGATTCCGTCGCCTAACAAAGAGCTCAAGCCGGGAACATTGCATGAGATTTGCAAAAGGCTTGGCGTCCCCAAATTTTGAACTGCCATGAGCTTTGCTCATCAGTTGGAGTAGCAAAATGAACTACCGATATCCCGTTCTGTTGAAGCGGGATGCGGAAGGTGGATTCACCGTGACCTTCCCAGATTTTCCGGAAGGAGTGACTCAGGGTGATACAGAAGAAGAAGCGCTGACAGAAGCGCGCGATTGTTTGGATGAGGTGCTTGCTAGCCGTGTGAACGAGCAGGAACCGATTCCGCAGCCTTCTCGTATCTCGAAATTTTCTGTTGAGCCTACGGCGCAGATTGCGGCGAAGGTCGCCTTGTATGAGGCTTTCAAGGAATCTGGCATTAATCAATCCGCGCTGGCGCGCAGGTTGGCCGTTGCAGAGACCGAAATTCGTCGAATGCTGGACCCACATCATCCGACGAAATTGCCGAGGATTGAAGGTGCGTTATCCGCACTTGGCAAGCGGATTCGAATTGAAGTCATAAGCGCGTAGCGGAATGACCGCTACGCGTTTTACTTGCGTTTTTTAGACTGCGGTTTGGACTCTTCGGGCGCAGACGCCTCATGCGCCCCAAACTGCTCCGCCACCTCGTAGTGCCGCACCAGAGGCTCCATCTGCAGCAGGTACTGCTCGTCTTCAGGGTAGTAGACCGAGCGCTCGGGATTCTCGCCGGCGAACGCGCGTACGGCGTCCATCGATTCCCATAGCGAAATCAGCATGATCTCGCAGTGCTCGCCCTGGTCGCGGCGCAGGATCGTCACGCCGCGGTTGCCGGCCGTCTTGGCGTAATCCTTCAGACCCGTCTCGTTGAGATAGGCGAGATAGTCGTCGGCCTTTTCCTTCAGCGTGATACCACGCCAGACGCGAGCGATCATGCGACTCTCCGGAACCCCTGTGGCGACCAGCATAGCGCCCGTTTGTTACGCGATGCAAAGTCCTGCGTTCGGTGCGGACTATTCGCCGGTGACGATGACGGTGAGCGGCACCTCGAAGGGCTCGTTACCGCACTGCGCGAACCAGCATTCGTTCTCGCTGAGCATATCCCACGAGACGACGTGCGGGCCGGTGCACTCGGGTGCGCGGATCCACCCGTTCAAGCGGACCGACTCTCCCGGCAGAACCTGGCCGCTTATCGCCAGGCGCCCGCCGTCAAAGGGTGCTTGAGCCGTATCGGCAGCGTGAAAGCGCGCCACCACACTGAGTACCGGCCAATGCGAAGTCGCCGAAAACCACGCCATCTTTCCGGTGTTGGTCAGGGTTATGTCGACAGCGAACAGCTGGCCGGCCAGAACCGTGCGCGGCATGTCGACCTCGTCGAAGCGGCAGCCCCACGGCGGGAATGCGCTGACCGCGAGTGCGTGTGTCTGCGCGTCGATCCGCGGCGATGCACGGCGCCGAAAACCTGTGGAGTCGGGCGGCATCGCGAAAGCGCGCAACTCTCCCTTGCGCGGCTTGTAGTAGTCGTCGGCATCGCTTTGCATGCCGCCGCCGCGGTGGTATTCCAATCGCTTGTCCTTGCGCCGCTCCGGCGTACACCACAGGTTCTCCAGATGCAGCACAGCGCAGCGGTTCTCGATGCGCCCGCACCCCGCGACGAAGTACCCGGTGTGATAGCGCGGCGGCTTCCACACCAGGCTGCGCATGTTGCGAAACAACCGCAGCGCGTGGTCGGGATACCATGGGTAGCCGTGCAAATACAGGGGCGGTTCCACCGACATCACGAGCTTGCGCGGGAAGTAGTAGTGCGTCCAGGTATTCGTCGCGACGAGTTCGGGCAGCAGGCGCGCAAAGTCCGCATCCATCCATTCGTCGGCGTCCAGGCGCAATATCCAATCGCCGGTGCAGTATTCCAGCGCCAGCATATGCGCGGGTGCGAGCTGGCCCGGGTGGGTAAAGCGGTACACGGTATCGGCAAGAGCGCAAGCCACGTTCCAGGTGTCGTCCAGCGACGCGGCATCGACGCCGACGACAATTTCGTCAGCGAAGGCGCGCGCGCGGCCGATCACGTCCGGCAGGTGCGGAGCCGCATCGCGCGCGACGATGCTGACGCTCAGGCGCGGCCGGCGCAGCAGCGAGATCAAGCGCCGGATCATGCAGGCCCTGTCACGAATGGATGAACAGCGAGTCGCCGCTGGCGGTGACGTGATAAGTGCGCAAGCGCAGCAACGCGCTCGACGAGCATCCATCGGTGGTATTGAAAGCGACGCCGTGGGCGGGACAATAAACCTGGCCGTCGCAATGATGTCCATCCATCAAGCTGATATCGAGATGCGGGCACGTCTCCTGGATGCCGCGCCAGCCGTCGGCTTCGCGTAGCAGGATGATACGTTCGCCATTTAGCAACTCGACCGGGATGCGTGTGGCGGCAGCAATCGAGTCGCAGTCGACCGCTTCCGCACCGTTGCCCACCGGTCGGGTCTTGACCGGCTCGCGGATGACGCGCTCCACTGGCACTTCCTGCGGCAAATCGCTCGCTCGCTCCAGATGTGCCTCGCGCGCGAAGCGCTGGACGCGGTCGCAATGACCGGCCGCGAGGTCGCGGCTGGAATGCCAGAACTCCCGCGCGTAAAAGCAGCTCTGGTGGAAGCGTGGCCGTGCAGGATTGATGCGCACCGAAAGTGCCACGCGTGTCTGTCCGGAGGTGTTGAGATGCGTGGCATGCAGCATTTCGGGATTGAAGACGAGCAGCTCTCCGGCGTTCAGCGCCATTTTGCGCGGCTCCGGTAGCGCATAGCCCGCGGCGAGATAGAGCGAGCGCGGATCGGCACGGTAGGCTTTGCCGAAGGTGCCCGGGTAAAGAATCATCGCGTTCTCTTCGGTTACCTCGCTGATAGCCAGCCAGAGATTGACGCCATCGCGAGAATGTCCGGTCCAGGTGTCCTTGTGTGCGCCATGAGCCCAGGAGGCAGGCGGCGTTCCGCGGTGATAGGCGCGAGGTGCGTAAACCGGATCGCGCTTCTGTGTCGAGCTCGCCATACCGCGCACCTGCTGCGAGGCGCGGCCAATGCCTGGATTTTCCGTATCATCGCGCGCAGCGAGCGCCGTCTCGAACGGGAAATTGATGCGCAGGATGGTGTAGTCGTCGATGAAGAACTCGTCTTGCAGCCCGAGAAATCCATCACCCACCGCGACAGCAAAGCGCAAAAGCGCGGGACGCAGTTGCGGCATTACTTGATCGCGCAGTGCGCCGATCTGTTCGGCGGGCAGATGCTCGTGCAGCCTCTCCAGTCCTGTCCGCGCCAAGGCTTGCCCAGCAGCGGATCCGGCGATCTGCGCGACTGCATCGAAAATGGATTCGCGAGTGCGCTCGACCAATGCCGCCTGACCATCACATCCCTTAGCGATGTGGTGCGCGCCTTCGCGCAGTATGCCGCCGAGTGTCGGATTCATGCTATCGGCGCGCCGAGCCATGCGCGCAGCCCCGCGCGCATGGTTTCGGCGAGAGGTGTCCAGGTGGCGCGCGCAGCCGCCATCGCAGAGCGCAGCGAGTCGGGTTTGCCGCTGGCGGCCAAGGCGTGATCCACCGCGTCCTGCTCGTGCACGTAGTCTATGGCCCAGGGTTGCCAGCCGGGGGCGTCGAATAGGCCCTTGTGAACCCCCTCATATGGGGAGGGGGTAGCCGGGG
>CAZDWH010000060.1:0-11029 GCA_964509025.1 uncultured Rhodanobacteraceae bacterium | reverse complement strand
GTGGGGCAGGCTTGCGGGCCGGCGGCGTCGATGAGGCCCGTTGCACGCTGGTCATAGGTGAAGTGGATCGCCGGCGTGCCCAGCACTGCGCAGGGCAACAGGCTGTGCACGCGATAGCTGATGTTGAGGCTGCAGTCGCGCAGCCAACCGAGGTAGCGCGATACGTCTTCGGTGTAGAGCAAGGGGACATCTGGATAGGCTGCGGCAAAACGGATATCTCGCGGATCGTGACAAAGCAGCGCGATGCGGTCGCGCCCTGCTGCACGCAGTCCGTCGATCAAACGACGCACGTCGAGGTACACGCGCCCCTGCAGATGCGGTGGAATATTCATCAGCAGTGGATTGCGCAGCGACAGGAGGACCGTTCCGCACAGCGCAGGATCCACCGGTGGCAGGTTCAGACGCATGGGGTCGAGTGCGAGCACCGGGCAGCCGACCACGCTGATCTGTTGTGCGACGCCGAGCTGCTCCAGGTAATGTTTGCTGTGCTGGTCGCGCACCATGATGCCGGCGGATTTTTCGCACAACGCCTGGACCGATGCGGCTGGCATCGTGTCCGAGCGCAAGCTCAGCTCTCCTGCCTGATCGAAGATGCGTCCCGCCGAGATGCTGAACAACAGCGGGCGCACGCGTAGCGCGGCGAGGGCCGTACTGTCGAGTGTCAAGCCGTTGTTCTCGATCAGGTTACCCGGACCGATCATCAGGCCGGCAGCGAGCTGGTTGATGTCGTAGACGGTATTGCGCGTCAGCCCGCCTTGCTTGATCACGGCGTCGACACCTTTGGCCGGCATGTTCAGCAGGCTGACGTTCGGTCCGGCGATTGCGGTGATCAGGCTTTGTGCCGCGGTAACGATCAGGCGGTTGCCGATGTTCGGCGTGGCGGGATGGATGTGGTAGATCAGCGTCATGCAGTGCGCTTATTCCAATGGCAGGTAGTCGAGTTGTTGCAGGCGAGTTCGCATCATGTCTTCGAGCATCGCCACGGTTTGCGCAGACGCCGCTGCACGGCGCCGCCCAGCCGCGGTGTGATCGACCGGGCCGAGCGCCATGCCTTTCCATGCCAGGCTTCGCTCCAGCACCGACGCGCTCGCGATGCTGCTGTCCAGCTGGCGTTCTTCGAAGACTTCCCCCAGATGCGGCATGAGCGCTGTGAGCGTCTGTCGCGGACGCGCGAGCAGGGCTTCATACCTGATCAGTTGAAACTGTGATCCAAGCCGCATTTGATACGACTGTATCATGTCGAAGGTGACGGCCCACATCTGCGCCGCGTCCGTCAAGGTTTGCGGTTGCCACCACGGCATTGCCTGCAGTGAAAGTGCGACGTCCCGTCCGTCTCGCAACATGCAGATGATGCGCGCGTTCGGATAGCAGGACAGGATCCGGTCCAGGTGATAGAGGTGCTGCGGTGTCTTCTCGCCGCAACGCGGCTTGCCTTGCCTGGCCGCATAGGTGTCGAGCATGACATCCAGCACGCTCGCGGGCCGTTGAGGCGTGACGCGCGGATCATTCGCGAGTTGATCCGCCGTGAGGCCTAGATCGGTAACACGGGACCAAGCATCGAGCAACGCACGCAGGTTGCTGCCATCCGCGAGGCGCGGCAGCAACTCATCGAAGAATGCGGTCTCAGGTGGCACGCAGAGTCGGCTATGCCGGTCGAGTAGAACACTCATCAGCGTCGTACCTGAGCGCGGACAGCCGACGATAAAAAAGCGTTCACTTTGTCGAGCAGGTCGCGCCTGCTCAAGTTGCGCGATTTTTTTGCGACAATCCATCACCCGAAACGCCCTGAAGTCCACAAACGCCGTTGCGCTGCGCAAAATATGCATGGCTCATGCGCGCGTGGTCTGTACCAATTTGTGACTGCGCGGGGAATCGGGCGGGGGTTGGCGAGCCTCGTCGTTTGAAACGGACACGCTGGCAAGCAAGTGGGCCTGATGCCGCTTGCACTGCTCAAGCTCCGGCCCCTGTTCCGCGCTTGTCGCAAGAATGAAGAGTATAGCCGCTTGACGATCCTGCGATCCAACCTGGTACTCGGCGCGACTGGCGCGGTCGGACAGTTCCTGCTGCCGCTGCTTATCGCGCGCCGTGAACGCGTGATCGGCATCAGCCGCGATTCGTCATGCGTCGATCAAGCGGGCATCGAATGGCTGCATGGCGATTTGTTTGGCGCGATGCCGCCGCTGCCCCAGGTCGATACGCTCTACAGCCTCGGTCCACTGGATGCGTTTGCGGACTGGTTTGCGCGCACGCTCGCGGCGCAGACGCGTGCGCCTGCCCACGCGGCGCCGCGCCGCGTTATCGCCTTGAGTTCGATGAGCGCGGCAAGCAAACAGGATTCGATCGAAGCGGCCGAGCGTGAACTCGCCGCACGTCTCGCGTCCGCCGAACAACGTCTGTTCGCTTGTGCGCGCGAGCGCAACATCGCCTGCACGATATTTCGGCCGACCCTGATCTACGGCAGTGGTCGCGATGCGAGTCTCGCGCCGCTCGCGCGTTTCGCACGACGTTGGCGTGTGCTGCCGATACCGCGCGGCGCGAGTGGCTTGCGTCAGCCCGTGCATGCAGCGGATCTTGCCGCCGCGTGCCTCGCCGCGCGCGATGTGTCCGCGACTTTTGGCAATACCTATGCGCTTGGCGGTGGCGAGTGCCTGCGCTTCGATGCGATGTTCGCACGCATCGCGCGTGCGTCGCACGCGTTGCGCGTGCCGATTCCACTCGCGCTCGTGCGTGCCGGCGCGCGCCTCGCGCGTGGGCGTGTGGGCGTCGGCGCACTCGCGCGCATGACGGCCGATCTGGTCGCCGACAACGCGCCAGCGGCGCGCGATTTTGGCTATGCGCCGCGCGGCTTCGTTGCGGCGGATGTGCTGCACGGGTTACGCGAGGGTGATGCGACTGGGGCTGCAAAAAGACCTTCGGTATAGAAATCCAGCTTGCGCGAAACCCGCGTCAATCCTTGCGATGAAGCGTTTGCTGCGATGCAGCAAGCGGTCTTGTGAGCATGTAGGCATAATCGGCCCAACAACCGTTTGAACCTGGGTCTGAAGGAAAGCAGCTTGCTGCTTTCCCCGAAGCAGGACGCTTCGGCCCGCGAATCGAATGCAGACGTGACGAACGGCTGCGTTCGATTCGTCGAAATAGAGTCCGGGCGTGTACCGGACTCGACGTGTCTGAAGAAGTCCAGGATGGACGCATTCAGACAAACCTAAGTTCTTACGGTCGGATTCTTCACTTTGCGATCCGCATCCGGCGGGGGAGAGAAATCATGCGTAGATTTGCGATACGCGTTGCGGCGTTGCCAGCCGCATTGCTGGCGACCATGGCATGCCTGAACGCGCAGGCTTACGACTACACCGCGCCGGTGCCATTCCACACGTTGGCGAATTTCGATCCGGCGAACAGCATCATCCCGTTCCCGAACAATCTGCTGCGCCAAGGTTCGAAGGATCTGACGATCAATGCGCCGCTTCCGTCCAATCCGGCGCAGCAGGGCCCGGTAATCGCGCTCAATGCGCTCGACGGTTTCAGCACCGTCGCGCCATGGTCCACCACGTTCTCGACCGCGTTGACCGCGTCGAGCGTCGTCGGCGGATCGACCGTGCGCATGTTTGAAGTGACGACCGACGCTGCGACCGGTGCCGTCACCGGCGTGAAGGGCGAGCTCAAGTCGCCGCAGCAGTTCGTCGCGACGCTGGCCTCGAATGCCGCAACCGGCGCGACGCTTGCGATCGTGCCGACCGCACCGCTGAAGCCGCTGACCAGCTACATGGCCGTCGTGACCAATGGCGTCAACGATGCCGCCGGCGTGTCAGTGCATCCTTCGCTGGTATACCTCTTGGCCAAGCGCACGACTCCGCTCTGCACCGGCGGCGCCTCGACGATACCTGCGCTGCCCGCGTCCGAAGCTTGCGCGCTCGAACCGCTGCGCCAGCTGACCAATACGCAGGAAGCCGCGGCCAGCGCCGCCGGCGTGAGTGCGTCGAGCATCGTGATTTCCTGGACCGCGACGACCGGCTCGACCTATTTGCCGATGAAGTCGCTGGCCAGCCTGATCGACGCCGCGCCGGCAACCGGCATCGCGGTTGTGCCGACGGGCAAGGATCTGTCCTTCGCCAACGCAGCATTGCCGCCGGTGGCCGACATCTACATCGGTGCGCTGACCCTGCCGTACTACCTGTCGGCGCCGTCTACGGCCAATCCGACCGCGCCGCTGACCGCCAACTGGCAGGCCAAGGCCGGTGGTTACGCGGGCGATCCGACCTCGACCAATGTAACTTTCGCCAATCCGCTGCCGGTCGCGACCTCGAACCAGAAGATTCCGGTGCTGGTCACGCTGCCGAACGCGAACTCAGGCAAGACCAAGCCCGCGTCCGGCTGGCCGGTCGTGATCTTCCAGCATGGCTTCACGCGCAACCGCACCGACGCATTCGCGATCGCCGGCGGCCTCGCCGCGGCGGGCTTCGCGGTGATTGCGATCGACTTGCCGCTGCACGGTCTGACCGACAAGACCAATCCGCTGTACCGCAACCAGGCGCTGACGGGTTCGCCGGCGGCGGGCCTGATCACGGGCGAGCGCACCTTCGACATCGATTATCAGAACAACGACACCGGCGCCTCGGGTCAGGACGGCAAGATCGACCAGTCGGGCATTTACTTCCTGAATGTGGCGAGCCCTTTGACCTCGCGCGACAATCTGCGCCAGGGGGCGGCCGATCTGCTCGAATTGCGCAGTGCGATTCCTGCGGTGCTCGCCTCCGATGGCTCGGCGATGTTCGACAAAGCGCGCGTCTCCTACGCGGGGCAGTCGCTTGGCGGCATCGAAGGCACGCTGTTCATGGCCCTTGCGACAACGCCGAACACCGCGACGCAGACCGGCGTACTCAACGTCGCCGGTGGCGGCTTGGTCGGTCTCGTGCTGGGCTCTGCCAACATCGGGCCACCCGTTTTGGCCGGTCTTGCTGCAGCGGGTCTCAAGCCCGGGACGGCTGATTTCAACGCGTTCACGGTCGTCCTGCAGACCGCTATCGATGCGGGCGATCCGATTAACTATGCCGGCCTGACCGCGGGCAAGAACCTGCTCGTGCAGGAAGTGGTCGGTGGCAGTGCGCCAGTCGCGGGCGATCCGAGTGCGACCGCGTGCCCGACTTGCTACGACGCCAACGGCAAGTGGAAGAACGATCAGACCGTGCCGAACACTTCGGCGGGCTTCCCGCTCTCGGGCACCGAGGCGCTGATCGGCGCGCTCGGCCTGACCTCGCTGACCTCGTCGGCGCAGTCCGCGACGGGCCTGCGCGCTGCGGTGCGCTTCATCACCGGCGTGCACGGTTCGCTGCTCGATCCGACCTCGCCGCAGACCACGCAGGAAATGCAGAAGCAGGCGATCACCTTCATCGCGAGCGGCGGCACCACCGTGCCGATCACGAACACCTCCGTGATCAAGACCAGCGAAGCCCCGGCAGACGGTTCCGACACCGCGCCGTCCGACAACAACAACGGCAACTAAGGCCAAGGGGACCAATATGATCCGTCACAAACTTTCCAAGTCCTTTGTTCCGGCGTTGAGCGCGTTGAGCGTGGCGCTGGTGTCGGCCATCGTCAGCAGCGCGGCGTTCGGCAGCGCGTTCCAGCTCGGCAAGCAGAATGACGCGCAGGGCGTCGGCCGGTATGGAGTCGGCGGTGCTTCCGCACCGGGCAGTTGCGCCGTGGTCGAGAACAATCCCGCCGCCATGTCGGACTTCAAGACGGCTTGCGCGCAGACCGACGTCGTCGTGATCGATTACACCATCAAGTACAGCGGCGGCGGCACCGATGCTTTCGGCGGTCCGTTGACTGGCGGCAATGGTGGCAACGGCGGCGCGACCGTACCGTTGCCGGCGATGCATTTCATCATGCCGGTGAACGAGCAATTCGCCCTTGGTGCCGCACTCAACGTACCGTTCGGCCTCAAGACCGAGTACGACGACCGCTGGGTCGGTCGCTACCAGGCAGTGCGCACCGACCTGAAGGCGCCGGACCTCACGTTCGCAGCCTCGTGGAAGATCGACGATACGCTGTCGCTTGGCGCGAGCATCATCGCGCAGCGTTTGCGCGCCGAGCTCGTGCAAGACATCAACCTCGGCACGATCCTCGCAGCGCCGACCAATGGTGCGCTGCTGCCGCAGGAAGCCGATGGACAGGGCACGCTGCATGCGGTCGACTGGGGCTGGGGCTTTGGTCTGGGCCTGCTGTGGAAGCCAACGCAGAGTGACCGCGTTGGCGTCAACTTCCATTCGCAGATCAACCACAGCGTCGATGACGCCAAGGCAACGTTCCAGATCCCGTCGAACCTCGCGCCGCTGTTCCAGGGTGCGTTCACCAACACGACCGCCTCGGCCAAGCTCAACACGCCGTGGTACGTGACTGCGAGCTGGTGGCATACGGTGGACGACCGCCTGAGTTTCGGCGCGGATGCCAGCTACACGCATTGGTCGAGCTTCGAGAAGCTGGTGCTGACCTACAAGAACCCGGCACAGGCGCAGTTCAATGCGCCCTCGTACTTCAACTACAAGAACAGCTGGTCCGCTGAAATTGGCGCGGACTACAAGCTGGACAACCAGTGGACGCTGCGCGCTGGCCTCGGCTACGACAAGACGCCGACCGTCGACTCGACACGCGATCCGCGCGTGCCGGACGGCAGCCGCAAGGCCGTTGCGTTTGGTCTCGGCTACAAGATGAGCGAGCAGTTGCGCTTCGACGCCGGCTATTACCATCTGTTCGTCGACGACGGCAAGATCGACGTAACCACGGCGACGTTCGATCATCTGGTCGGCAAGACCAAGAACGGCGACAACACCTTCGCCTTCTCGGTGCAGTATCAGTTCTGAGAACGCTGCGGTTGCGTGATGAAGGGCGCGAGCGATCGCGCCCTTTTTCTTGAGCGCGCCGCGCGCGCTATCAGTACGCGATGCCGGCGCGGCGCATTAATTTCGCGACGAGCCATGCCGGCCCGATCAGCAGATAGGCGAGATCGGTCAGGAACGAAGGCTTGCGCCCTTCGATCTTGTGACCGATAAACTGGCCGACCCAGGCGACGACGAATACCGCAATCGCAAGCCACATCAGCGTGCTCGCGCCGAGCGCGCGGTACAGCACTTCGGTCAGCACTCCGTACAGCACGAACGTGGCGAACATGCCGAAGGCGAGCGCGCGCGACAGGCGCAGATAGAACACCAGCGCAAGGAACATTGCGACGCCGGCCCAGAATCCCGGGCGTCCGAGTGCGGCCGGCACTGGCACGACCCAGAGCAGCGCGATCACCGTCCACAGGATCGCCGGCACGCAGATCCAGTGGATCGTGATATTGGTCGGATTGCGATGGTCTTCGCTGTAGTTGCCGAGCCAGCGGTCGACTTCGCGACGCGTGTCGCCGGAGGGCAGAGTCGCTTCGCTCATGGGAATCTCGCGTGGGGCCCGCGTCGGGCGTTACGCGCAGCATAGCGCGCTCTCCCGCGCGCGCAAGCGGATCAATCCAGTTCGATATCCGCCAAGCGTTTCAGCGCTTCGGCGTACTTCGCCGCGGTTCCGGCGATGACCGCCTGCGGCACGCGCGGCCCCGGCGCGGTCTTGTTCCAGTCGAGCGTTTCCAGATAGTCGCGCACGAACTGCTTGTCGTAGCTCGGCGGACTGATGCCGACGCGGTACTGGTCGGCGGGCCAGAAACGCGAGGAATCCGGCGTGAGCATCTCGTCCATCACGTAGAGCCTGCCATCCGCATCGGTGCCGAACTCGAACTTGGTGTCGGCGATGATGATGCCACGCTCGGCGGCGTAGGCGGCGGCGAAGGTATACATTTTCAAAGTTGCATCGCGCACTTGTGCGGCGAGGTCGGTGCCGATCTTCGCGACGACCTGGTCGTAGGCGATGTTCTCGTCGTGGTCGCCGACCGCGGCCTTGGTCGACGGCGTGAAGATCGGTTGCGGCAGCTTTTCCGCCTGGCGCAGGCCAGCAGGCAGCGTATGCCCGCACAGCGCGCCGGTGGCCTGGTAATCCTTCCAGCCCGAGCCGATGAGATAGCCGCGCGCGATCGCTTCGACCGGCACCGGCTTCAAGCGCTTGGTCACGACGCTGCGTCGTGTATACAAATGCGCATCGACGCTGGCGGGCAGTACGCTCGCGACCGACTTGCCGGTCAGATGATTCGGCACGAGATGCGCAGTCTTGCCGAACCAGAAGTTCGATATCTGGCACAGCATCTCACCCTTGCCCGGGATCGGGTCGGGCAGCACTACGTCGAAAGCGGACAGCCTGTCTGTCGCGACGATCAGCAATTCATCGGGCGACAGCGCGTAGACGTCGCGCACCTTGCCGCGGTGGATCAGGTCGAGGCCGGGCAGGTCGGATTGGCTGAGCGTCGTGGGCACGGGCGGTTCACTGCGGGGGCGCGGGGGCGCGTATTGTAGCCGCCGTGCGCGTTCACCGCAGTGCCCGCCTGCGCCATCGGCTAGAATGCGCGGCCTTGCGCCTCCATATTCCCGCAATGACAGCGCTTTTCCGCGCGGCCCACACCGCATGAATATCCTCGGCAAAGTCGTCGGCCTGCTCATCGGGCTGGCGTGGTTTCACCATCCGCTCGCGATCCTGGTCTGCCTTGGCCTGGGACATATCTGGGATCGCAGCATGGCGAGCATGTCCTCGCCTGTTGGCATCGCGCCGCTATCCTTTATCGCGCCGCTGTTCGGCTTCGCCGGCGCGATCGCCAAATCCGACGGGCGCGTGTCGCAGGAGGAGATCGTCGCGGCCGAGCGGCTGATGGAACGCCTGCAGCTCGATGCGAGCCAGCGCGCCGCGGCGGTGGCGCAATTCAATGCCGGCAAGCAGCCCGACTATGCCAACGCTGCGGCGATTGCGCAGCTGCGCGCATGGTGCGGCCGCCATCGCGATCGGGCCTTGATCCTGATCGATTTGTTGCTCGATATCGTCTGCGCCGAAGGCCCGCTCGTGCCGGCTAAGGCGCAGCTCGTGCGCAAGCTGTGTTTCTCGCTCGGGCTCGACGAGCGCCAGCTCGCGGCCTTGGCGGCGATGAAAGGCTACGCCTACGTCGCGCCCGAGGACTGGGAGGCGTGGTCGCGCGCACAGCGCGGCGAGCGCGCGCACGGGCCTACTCGCGCGGAGCCGGGTGGAAAAGATCCGTATGCGATCCTAGGCGTGACGCGCGGCGCGAGCGCGGGCGAGATCAAGCGCGCCTACCGCAAGCTGATCAGCCAGCATCATCCCGACAAGCTTGGCGATGTGCCGGCCGAATTGAAGCGCCGCGCCGAGGAACGCGCGCGCGAAATCAACGCGGCGTATGAGAAAATCCAGCACGAGCGCCAATTCAATTGAAATCTGCGAGCAGCGAGCCGCGCATCGGAGCATGAAATGAAACAGTCCACCGTTATTGCCCCATCGATCCTTTCGGCCGACTTCGCCCGATTGGGAGAAGAGGTGAACGCCGTGCTCAGCGCCGGCGCGCAGTGGGTGCATTTCGACGTGATGGACAACCACTACGTGCCGAATCTCACGATCGGCCCGCTCGTGTGCGAGGCGCTGCGCAAGCATGGCGTGACTGCGCCGATCGACGTGCATCTAATGGTGAAGCCGGTCGACCGCATCGTGCCGGATTTCGCCAAGGCCGGCGCGTCCAGCATCAGCTTTCATCCCGAGGCGAGCGAGCATGTCGATCGCACGATCCAGCTCATTCATGACTCGGGTTGCAAGGCGGGTCTCGTGTTCAATCCGGCGACGCCGCTGAACTTTCTCGACTATGTGCTCGACAAGATCGACCTCGTGCTCATCATGTCGGTCAATCCGGGCTTCGGCGGTCAGAGTTTCATTCCTTCTGCACTCGACAAGCTGCGCGCCGTGCGCGAGCGCATCGATCGCAGCGGCCGTACGATCCGGCTCGAAGTCGATGGTGGCGTCAAGGCCGACAACATCGGCGAAATCGCGCGCGCCGGCGCGGACACCTTCGTCGCGGGCTCGGCGATTTTCGGGCAGAAGGACTATCGCGCGGTGATCGCGGCGATGCTCAGGGCGGCTGGTTGAGAAAACGCGCACCGGGGACCCACTGGGGTAGGGAGATGAGGCCGGTCCCCGGCGCGCCGGAAAGCGTCAGATCGCAAGCCAGCTAGGGTCGACGTCTTGCGTTACGCGTTGCGCGGTGTCCTCCGCTATCGCTGAAACGTCGCGTGTATCGTTCGGCATGTCGCGCCAGTCGGTCACGACATCGTCGTGCAGGGCGTGGAAATCGGCGGGCAGGTAGACGTCCATTTATTTTCCTCGGGTTCGCGGCAGGGCCTTTGTTCAGAACTGCATGCTCGCGATCGCGCCGAGCAACAGCGCGACCAGGGCAAATGTGACGCGCAACGGTTCGAATCGTTGCTGCAGTTCGGCGTTGGCTTCGGGGCGGGCAGTTTTCATATTCGGTCGAAGGATGGTTTTTTGGTGTGGGAGCATCCTCGCGCACGCGCCTGCGCACGGCCTTCGCCGTTTGCGGCAATAAGCCGATCAGTTGTGGCGAACTCATGGCAAGCACACCGGCGGCATTGCCAGCACGGCGGTGCAGTCCTTAAGCTCTTGCCCGACATCGATTTCAAAGGCATCGCCATGGGCCGCAATATCGCCATCGTCGAGGATGAACCCGCGATCCGCGCGAACTACGTCGAAGCGCTCAACCGCTTCGGCTATACCACACACGGTTTCGCCTCGCGCGCGGATGCGAGCCGCGCGTTTGCCCAGCGCCTGCCCGAACTTGTGATCATCGACGTCGGCCTCGGCGACGAACCCGAAGGCGGCTTCGATCTGTGCCGCGAATTGCGCGCGAAGTCGCCGACGCTGCCGATCCTGTTTCTGACGGCGCGCGATTCGGATTTCGACATCATCTCGGGGCTGCGCCTTGGCGCAGATGATTACCTGACCAAGGACGTGAGCCTGCATCACCTTGCCGCACGCATCAGCGCGCTGTTCCGCCGCGTCGATTCGCTCAACAAGCCCGTGTCTAAGGAAACCGTGGTCG
>CAZDWH010000059.1:0-15312 GCA_964509025.1 uncultured Rhodanobacteraceae bacterium | reverse complement strand
CGGGCCTGCGCATCGGCACGCCGGCGGTGACCACGCGCGGCTACAAGGAACCCGAGTGCATCGCGCTCGCTAACTGGATCTGCGACGTGCTCGACGCGCCGAAGGACGAACGCGTGATCGAAGGCGTGCGCGGGAACGTGACCAAGCAGTGTCGCGAGTTTCCGGTGTATGGATAACAGCGCGGGACTCGGGACTCGGGACTCGGGACTCGGAATACTTCCGAGCCGCGCCGGTTCGGGTTCGAGTAACGTTTCTGCGGACGTAGTCTCTGATCGCGATGCTCTGCTTCTACGGGTCCCGGGTCCCGGGTCCCAAGTCCCGGTTTCCTGATGCATTGTCCCTTCTGCCAGCACACCGATACGCGCGTGATCGATTCGCGCGTGGCCGAGGATGGATCGACGATCCGCCGCCGGCGCGAGTGCGAGAAGTGCGGTGAGCGCTTCAACACGTTCGAAACGGTCGAGATCAAACTGCCTGCGGTCGTGAAGAGCGATGGCCGGCGCGAGGCCTTCGATGAACGCAAGCTGCGCGTCGGCGTCGAGCGCGCGCTGCATCATCGCCCGGTCGCGGCCGATGCGCTCGACAATGTGATGCGCAGCGTCGTGCATCAGCTGCGCCAGAGCAACGAGCGCGAAGTCGTTTCGCGCCAGATCGGCGAATGGGTGATGCACGAGCTGAAGCTGCTCGACCAGGTCGCCTACGTGCGCTTCGCGTCGGTGTACCGGCGTTTCGAAGATGTGCAAGCGTTCCGCGAGGAAATCGAAAGGCTCGAACGCGATCTGCCCGCGCTCGAAGGCCTGCAGTTGCCGCTGCTCGGCGAAGTGATCGCGGCTGCGCCCGGCAAGAAGCGGTGAAAGAAGGGGACGGAGTCATTTTTCCTGAAATCTGGGGAAATGCGACCCTCCCGCCAGAAAAATGACTCCGTCCCCTTTTTGTCCTCTCGACCACGCGCGCATGGCGCGGGCGCTGCGCCTCGCCGAGCGCGGTCTTTACACGACGATGCCCAATCCGCGCGTCGGCTGTGTCATCGCACAAGGCGAGGAGATTGTCGGCGAGGGTTGGCATGTGCGTGCGGGCGAGCCGCATGCGGAAGTGTTCGCCTTGCGCGCAGCCGGCGCGCGCGCGCGCGGCGCGACGGCGTACGTCACGTTGGAACCTTGCGGCCTGCACGGGCGCACGCCGCCTTGCGCGGATGCGCTGATCGCCGCGGGCGTCGCGCGTGTCGTGATCGCGAGCGAAGATGTATTCCAGCACGACGGCGGGGCAGCTGCACGATTGCGCGCCGCAGGCATCGCGGTCGAATCCGGCCTGATGCGCGACGCGGCACGCGAACTCAATCGCGGATTTTTCTCGCGCGTCGAACGTGGCCGGCCATGGGTGCGCGTCAAACTTGCGATGAGCCTCGACGGGCACACCGCGCTCGGCAACGGCGACTCGAAATGGATTACCGGCGAGGCGGCGCGCGCCGATGTGCAGCGCTGGCGCGCGCGCAGTTCGGCGACCCTGACTGGAAGCGGCACTGTGCTGGCGGACGATCCACGCCTGACTGTGCGCGAGCCTGTCGCGAGGGAATGCGCAGGCGTACCGCATTGGCGTGTCGTGCTCGATCGCGAACTGCGCATGCCGCACGGCGCGCATCTGCTCGACGGCAGCGCGCCGACACTGATTTTTCACGATGCGAATGTCCCGCCGTCGCATGCTGGCTTCAGCAAGGTCGAGCTTATTGCAGTGCAGGCACGCGATGGCCGCCTCGATCTTGCGCAGGTCCTGCAAGAATTGGCGACACGCGGGATGAACGAAGTGCAGGTCGAGGCAGGGCCGATCTTGAGCGGCGCGTTGCTGCAAAATGGATTGGCGGACGAAATGCTCTTGTACATCGCGCCCGTGCTGCTCGGCGATACGGCGCGGCCGCTGCTTGCGCTGCCGGCACTCGCGACAGTGGCCGAGGCACGGCGCTGGCGCGTGGTCGACCGGCGCATGGTCGACGATGATGAAAGAATCTTGTATAGGGAGCGTTGAGTGTTCAGTGGAATCGTCCAATCGGTCGGCATCGTCGCGAAGCTGGAGCAACGCGGCGGCGACGTGCGCCTCGCGATCGCTGCAAGCGATTTTGCGCTTGATGAAGTCAGGCTCGGCGACAGCATCGCGGTTGCGGGAGTCTGCCTTACGGTGGTCGAAGTCGATGCCACACAGCTCGCCTTCGACGTGTCGGTCGAAACGCTCAACTGCACCACGCTCGGCGGTCTGGCGTCGGGCGCGGGCGTCAACCTCGAAAAGGCGCTGCGCCTCGTCGATCGGCTCGACGGCCATCTCGTGTCCGGGCACGTCGATGGCGTTGGGCGCGTCGTCGCAATCGAACCAGAAGCACGCTCGCAGCGCTGGATCTTCGAGGCGCCGCCGCCGCTGGCGAAGTACATAGCCTCGAAAGGCTCGATCAGCGTCGACGGCACGAGCCTGACCGTGAACGAGGTCGACGGCGCGCGTTTCGGCGTCAATCTGATTCCGCACACGATCGCCGCCACGACGTTCAAGGATCGGCATGTCGGCGATCGAGTCAATCTCGAAGTCGACATGATCGCGCGCTACGTCGAGAAGTTACTTCAAGCGAGATGACCACGTGTCCGGCACTGCGCCAACCGACCCCATGAATCGCCCGCCATCCCGAGCAGGACGCGTGTGGTGCCATCCCGTCACGGCACTGGTGATAGAGATTCCCTTGCTATTCGCACTGTTCGAAAGCGCTTACCTTTTCTCCGCACGCCTAGTGTACCGGCTCGATATCTTCGCCGGTTTCGCGTTTGTATTGCTCAGTGCCTGCGCTGCGATCGGCGGTTACGTGCTCTATGCACGCTATGCGGCGCGGCGCGATGCGCGTGAACTCGCGCCGCAGCGCGCGCCGGATTTCTTTCGCGGCGCCGTGCTCGGCGTAGTGCTGATGTGCGCCAGCGTTGCGCTCGTCGCACTCGCCGGCGATTTGCAACTCAGCGCTGGCGGCTGGCCCACTCTCGCGGGATTGCCAGGCATCGCGCTGCTCGCCGGTGTGTACGAGGAACTGATCGCGCGCGGCATCGTGTTCCGCAATCTCGAAAACGTATTCGGCAGCTGGATCGCGATCGCGCTCTCGGCCGCGCTGTTCGGCTGGCTGCATCTCGGCAATCCGCATGCGACCACGCTGAGCGCATTCGCGATAGGGCTCGAGGGCGGCGTGATGCTCGCGGCGGTGTACATGGCGACGCGTTCGCTGTGGTGGACGATCGGCGTGCATGCCGCGTGGAACTTCACCGAGACCGGCGTGTTCGGCATCGCCGACTCGGGCAATCCGGGACAGGGCCTGCTGCATGCCGAGTTCGACGGACCAGAATGGCTCACCGGTGGCGTGTTCGGCATCGAGGCCTCGGCGGTCGCGGTCGTCGTCTGTCTCGTCGCGGCGCTGGTTTTTCTCGTGCGCGCGTATCGCGCGGGCCGTTTTGTTGCGCCATTGTGGGAGCGTCGCCGATGAGCGCCGATCGTTTCAATTCCATCGCCGAAGTCGTCGACGAGATTCGCGCCGGCCGCATGGTCGTGATCTGCGACGACGAGGATCGCGAAAACGAAGGCGATCTGATCATGGCCGCGCAGGCGGCGACGCCGGAGGCCATCGCGTTTTTCGTGCGTCATACCAGTGGCATCATCTGCCAGTCGATGACGCGCGAGCGCCTCGATCAGCTGCAACTGCCGCAAATGGTGACCGACAATAGCGAGAGCCATCGCACCGCGTTCACGATTTCGGTCGACTACAAGCACGGCACGACCACCGGCATCTCGGCGGCCGATCGCGCTCGCACGATCCGCGCGCTGGCCGATCCCGCCTCGCTGCCGCGCGATTTCGCGCGGCCCGGCCATATCTTCCCGTTGCGCTACGCCGAAGGCGGCGTGCTTGTGCGCGCCGGGCATACGGAAGCCGCAGTCGATCTCGTGCGTCTTGCCGGCCTGCCAGCGCTGTCGGGCATCCTGTGCGAGATCGTCAACGACGACGGCACCATGAAGCGTGGTGCCGAGCTGTTCGCGTTCGCGCGTGCGCACGGGCTCAAGATCGGCACGATCGCCGACCTGATCCGTCATCGCCTCGCGACCGAGAAGACCGTGCGGCGCGCGTTCGAGCGCGAGGTCGAAACCGAATTCGGCACGTTCAAATTGATCGGCTATCGCGACACGCTGTCGCCGCTGCCGCACTTCGCGCTGGTGCGTGGTGAGGTGGATGACGGCGCGCCAGTGCTCGCACGCGTGCATGTGCGCGATACGTTGAGCGATGTGCTGCACTTGAAGGGCGAGGGTGGCCTCACCATCGCCGCGGCGCTGCGACGCGTGGCCGAGGCAGGCCGTGGCGTCGTCGTCGTGCTTGCGGATGAGAGCGACGCGGCCGGCGCGCTCGATCGCCTCGGTGCGGCAGCGCCGGCTGCCGAATCGCCGCAGGCCTGGCGCCAGCACGGCCTCGGCGCGCAGATTCTCGCCGATCTCGGCGTCACGCGGCTGACCGTGCTCGGCACCAAGCGGCGATTCCTCGGCTTGTCCGGGTTCGGGCTCGAAATCGCCGGTTACGAGCCGGTCGAATAGGGAATCTGCGACAATAAGGCGTCCGTTTCAGACCTAGCCTTATGCCGACCTATGCCGGCGAGCTGCGCGCACACGCGGGCGCGCGCTTCGCCATCATCGCCAGCCGCTGGAATCCAAGCATCGTCGACACCCTGGTCGAGGGCGCGCAGCGTGCGTTGACCGAGCACGGCGTCGCGGCCGAAGCGATCGACGTCGTGCGTGTACCGGGCGCGTGGGAAATTCCGATGGCGGCAGCGAAGCTTGGGCTGACCGATCGCTACGCTGCGCTGCTCGCGCTAGGCTGCGTCGTGCGCGGCGACACGCGACATTACGAGCATGTGGCCGACGGCTGCGCGCAGGGGCTGATGCGCGTAGCGCTCGATCAGGGCGTGCCTGTGCTCAACGGCGTGCTCGCGGTCGAGCGCCACGAAGACGCGCAGGCGCGCGCCGGTGGCGCGCACGGCAACAAAGGCGAGGAAGTGGCGCTCGCGGCGCTGGAAATGATCGATCTTCTGCACAAGCTGTAGGACCGCGATTCATCGCGCCCGCATGCTTGTTTTGACAAAGTCGGGTGCGATAAATCGCACCCTGCGTTCACATCATCACGATAAGCCTTTAAGCTGCCGAACATGAGCAAGCACCAACGTCCCGATGGAGTCGATCTCGCCGCGCGTTCGCGCGCACGCCGCCGCGCCCTGCAGGCGATCTACGCCTGGCAGATGAGCGGCAATACGATGGCGCGCGTGATCGACGAGTTCCGCCACGAGCAGGACATGGAAGTCGCCGATATCGAATACTTCGAAGATTTGCTACGCGGCGTCAACGAACACTGCGCCGAACTCGATGCGGGCCTTGCGCCGTTTCTCGATCGCGATGTCGCCCAGGTCGATCCGATCGAACGCGCCGCATTGCGCCTGGCCGCCTACGAATTGCGCCATCGCATCGACGTGCCGTACCGCGTCGTGATCAACGAAGCGATCGAAGTAACCAAGCGCTTCGGTGCCGAGCATGGCCACACCTACATAAATGGCGTGCTCGACAAGTTCGCTGCGCGAGAACGCAGCGCCGAGTACAACGCCGCGGCGCGCTGAGCGCTGCGCTCGGCACGAAGCAACCGACGTGGCCGAATTTGATCTGATCGATCTGATTCGCTCGCGCTGCGCGCACAAGCGCGCCGACGTGCGCCTCGGCATCGGCGATGATGCGGCGCTGCTCGCGGTGCCGATCGGGCAACTGCTTGCGGTCAGCACCGATACTCTGATCGAAGGTATACATTTTCCGAAGGATACGGTGGCGGACGATCTGGGCTGGAAGACGCTGGCGGTGAATCTGTCCGATCTCGCGGCGATGGGCGCGACTCCCGCCTGGGCGACGCTGGCACTGACCTTGCCGCGGGCGGATGCGCGCTGGGTCGAGGAATTCGCCGATGGATTTGCCGCGCTCGCGCGCGAGCACGACGTTGCGCTCGTCGGCGGCGATACGACGCAGGGGCCGCTCAGCGTCACCGTTGCGGTGCACGGTTTCGTGCCTGAGAAAGCGGCGCTGCGGCGTGCGAGCGCGCGCGTCGGAGATGTCGTCTGTGTGACGGGCACGCTCGGCGACGCGGCCGGCGGATTACGCTTGCTCGGAGAACGGCAGGCGGCGTGGGAGCGGGGTTACGCGGAGCAGTTGCGTGCGCGACTCGACCGCCCGACGCCGCGCATTGCGCAAGGCCTGATCCTCGCCGGCCGCGCGCATGCCTGCATCGACGTATCCGATGGTCTCATCGCCGATCTCGGCCATATCTGCCGCGCGAGCGAGGTTGGCGCGGAAGTGAATGCGGATGCGTTGCCGACTTCCTCTGCGCTCACCGCCCTGTTCGAGCGCGAAGCACGCCATGCTTTCCAGCTCAGCGGTGGCGACGATTACGAGCTGTGTTTCACTGCGCCAGAATCGCGTATCGAAAAACTGCTCAACGATCTCGCACGCAGCGGCTGCGCGGCCACGCGCATCGGCCGCATCGTCGCAGGCGAGGATGTGCGTGTACATGATTCAGCAGGGACGCCGATCGAAATCCCGCATGCCGGCTGGCAGCATTTCGCCGCATGAGCCTCTCGGCGGAACAGCGACGTCGCCTGCTCGCGCATCCCGCGGGCTGGATCGCGACCGGCTTGGGTTCGGGCCTGTCGCCGATCGCGCCGGGCACGGCCGGCTCGCTCGCAGCGCTGCTGCCCTGGCTGGCGCTGCGCGAATTGGCATGGCCGTGGTATGTGCTCGCCGTTGTCGGCGCGTTCGCGCTCGGCATCTGGGCTTGCGACTGGGCTGTGCGTGCATTGCGTGTTGACGATCCGGGCGCGCTGGTGTGGGACGAATTCGTCGGCCAGTGGATTGCGCTGGTGCCGCTGCTGTGGTCACTGCATTCGATCTGGGGCATCGTCGCCGGTTTTATACTTTTTCGCATTTTTGACATCGCCAAGCCGTGGCCGGTGTCGTGGGCGGATCGCAAAATTGATGGTGGCCTCGGCGTAATGCTCGATGATGTGATCGCCGGCGCTTATGCCGCCATCGTGTTGTTTTTTTTAACGCGTATCGTTGGATGATTAGACACCTTCCTCCCGAGGCGCCTCGCTCATGACCGAAGACGAAATCCGCAAGTCCGCGTTCGCGATGCCGATCGACAATCCCGCGTATCCGCCGGGGCCATACCTGTTCGTCGATCGCGAGTATCTGATCATCACTTACCGCACCGATCCGGACGCGCTGCGTCGCGTGATCCCGGCGCCGCTCGAGATGACCGAGCCGCTGGTGAAATACGAATTCATCCGCATGCCGGATTCGACCGGCTTCGGCGACTATACCGAGTCGGGGCAGGTAATTCCGATCAGCTACAAGGGCGTCGCGGGCGGCTATGTGCGCATGATGTTTCTCGACGACCACCCGCCGACCGCAGGCGGACGCGAGATCTGGGGCTTCCCGAAGAAGATCGGCGAGCCGAGTCTGCGCGTGCATCGCGACACGCTCGTCGGCGAATTGAAATACTCCGATATGCCGGTCGCACGCGGCACGATGGGTTACAAATACGCCGCGCTGGACGAGAAGAAGGCGATCGCAAGCCTCGAAGCGCCGGCATTCCTGCTCAAGATCTTGCCGCACGTCGACGGCTCGCTGCGCATCTGCGAGCTCGTGCGCTATGCGATGCAGGTGAAGCAGTTCAAGGGTGCGTGGACCGGCCCGGGCGCGCTCGATCTGTACGCGCATGCGCTTGCGCCCGTGGCCGATCTGCCAGTACGCGAAGTCGTTTCAGCGGTGCATCTCAAGGCCGATCTGCTGTTGCCTTACGGCGAAGTGGTGCACGACTATCTTGCGTAGGGTGCGCGGGTTCTCACGAGCCCGCAGCCGGCTCGGCGTACTCGAACACCTTGACCACGCGGTCGACGCCGCCGATATTGCGCGCGATCTCGACCACGGCATCGGCTTCCTCATGGCTGACCAGACCCATCAGGAATACCACGCCGTGCACGGTCGTCACGTTCACGCGGGTCGGATCGAAGCCCGGCATGCTCGTGATGTCGAGCAGCGCGGTCTTCACCCGCGCGGTCATCGCATTGTCCTGACGCCGGCGCCAGAAGCCCTGCGGCTCGTCGGTGACTTCGATTTCGTTGACGACGCGTTTGACGCCTTCGAAGTTCCCGACTTTCGCCTGCGCGCGCTGCTTGAGTTCGGCGCTGTGCACCTGGCCGCAGAGCAGCAGGGTGCCGTTGTAGACCACGGTCTTGACGTAGTTGTCGTTGCCGACGAAATCGCGGTCGCGGTTGATCGCGTCCTCGGCGCTGAAGGCGATGCGGCGATCGTCGATCACGGTGCGCGTATCGCGCCGATCGTGCACGACGCCCGCGCCGACCGCGGCACCGGCGCCGACTACCGCGACGAGACAGCCATGCAGCGTTGGGGCAAGCAGTAGCAAAAGTGCAAATTTAAACTTGTGGATATTCATCGGGATCAAAAAATCCGGCAGGCCGGGCGCTACATTCGGACAAGCGCCGTGACTCGGCGCTGAATTATGCGCAAAAAAACCGCCGCCGTATGCAACGGCGGCGGCTTGACGGTCAACGAGCCGGCGTGGTGTCGTACTGCTTGCGCAGCCGATCGGCGTTACGTACCCCGGCGAACTGGTAATAGACCTTGGAGGTCAGCGGGCCGACGACATAGGCCTGCTTTTCCGCATCCCAGTGCTTCGCCTTGGGCTCGACGAAGGTCGCGATCACGTACACCGTCGTCGCAGGGAACGGATCGTGCGCGGTGCCGGCGCAGATCGGGCCGTCGACGTCGGGAATGCCCTTCGAATCCTTGTGCGCGCGCTCGAACTCCTTCCACGGAATGCCGTGACTGCAGTCGTACACATTCGGCTCGCCAACCTTGTGCACGACGTGCACATGCGGGCGCTGGTCGAGCTTGGCGATCGTGCAGCGAATGCGCCCGCGCACGAGCTGCGTTTTGCACTCGGTCTCCAGCCACGGCCGGATCGGCTGCTTGTCGAACGAGAACGGTCGCTGGTCGCCGTTCAATGAATCGATCGACGCGACGCGCGGCAGTTGCAGGATGCGCGCGCTCTGCAATTGCAACAGCGCGCCGGGCGGTGCTTCAAAATGCACATTGAAAGCGCCATCGGCAGCGTCGACCGCGCCCGCGTCATAGATCGGCAGGCGTGGGTGCAATGCGAGCGGCGCATTGCCTGCATCGAGCAGCGTTACGTTCTGGATCACGATCGGATCGGGCTGGTTGAAGTCCACTCCGGTAAAGGTTGCACCGACATGGAACTGCGCGCCGCCATTGACCGTGCCCGCGGGTCCGCCCCAGGCGGGATTCGCCGTCGACCAGGTGATCTTGTACTTGTGCAGGCTCGCGCCATGAAAAGTGCCCATGCCGTTCGCCGTTACTACCGGATTGATCCACGGGCTCGACGAGCCGGCCCACGACCAGGTCAGGTTCATCGCAGCCTGCGTGCTCAGAAAATCGATCACCAGACTCTTGCCGGCTTGCGCGTTCGGATTGACCAGATCCCAGTTGTGCATGGTCTGTACCGACAGACCGACATTGGTCGCGAGGATGCCATAGCCGATATCGCTGACATGGCGCCGATAGGTCGTGCGCGCAGGACCGTCGAGATTGCAGCCGCTCGGCATCAGATGGCGCGTGATTGCGTCCTCGCCGGGCGACGGGCCGGGACCGGGATCGGGGCACACGCCTCCGGGCGGATCGTCGTCGGAATGGTTGAGGCCGTAGGTGTGACCGCTCTCATGCGCAGTCGTGCCGCCGATTGCCTGCGCCCAATGATCGAGCGTGTTGTTGCCACCGGTCAGCGCGCCGGTCATCGAGCAGCCGCCCATGCCGTTGCCGCCTTCGCAGGCGACGTAAGCACCGGCCCAGACGCGGCCGAACTCGACGTCGTTGTTGCTGGTCGGGGACATGCCCCAGGCACCGCCGCCATTGTTATCGCTGCCGACCGCTTCGGTGTGACGCCGCGCGGGCGGCGACATCATCGACTCGGGATTGGTCGTGGTCTGAAGTACCTGCACGTTGAATTCGCAGAAATCGTCGACCACGACATCGTGTATGCGATCGCGCAACTGCGCGGTCGTGCCGATGCCATTGGTTAGATCCGCGACATCGAAGCGCCGCGCGGGGCTTTCGCCGCCGAAATTGGCTGGATAGGTCGCGTCGTCGGCGGTCGGAAAATACAGGAACAGCTTGTGGCTCTTCGCCGAATCAGTCGTGCCATAGCTCAAAGGACAGGTTGGTGCGGCGAGGGCCGTGCTGCTGCCGAGCGCCAGGAACGCCGCCAAAAACAAGATGTTGCGCATGATCTCCTCCCATGGGAACAGGTGTTGCACCTAAATTCTTCAATGGGTGAGCGGCGGGATTACAGATCAGTTAGCTAGATCTAGAACGCATCGAATGCATTGCGTACCCAGTCGAACTGCGGTTGCGCAGGTGTGCCGGCACAACCGATCACATCAAAGCGGCATGGACGCGCGGCGAACTGCGGTCGCGCCTGCAGCCACAGCTGCGCGGCGCGCACGAGCTTGAGCTGCTTCGCTGCACCGACCGAAGCCGAACCGTCGCCATGCGCCGCGTCGCCGCGATAGCGCACCTCGACGAATACGATCGCATCGCTATCGCAGAGGATCAGGTCGAGTTCGCCGAGGCGGCAGTGGAAGTTGCGCTCGAGCAGCGACAGTCCCGCTCGTTGCAGATGCGCCAGCGCCGCATCTTCCCAATGCGTACCCGTGGCGCGCGTGCTCATGCCGTTGCTGCGATCAGTGTGCCGGCGGCGGCAGCGAATTCACCGACAGGCTGCCGCTGACCGGCTGCGCCACGCCGTCCTGGAAGCGCGCCCAGGTCAGCACGCGCTGCACGCGACCGACGCTGTCGATAGTGAGTTGTCCGGTCGCGCCGGGCTGGTAGGCATCGCGATGCTGCGCGAGCCAATCGAGGTAGGGCACGAGCTGATAGGCATCGAGCCCCATCGCGAACAGGCGCGCGCCCGCGCCGCGCGCGCTGTCGAGCGAGTTTGCGATCTCGTTGTGCCTGGGTTGGCCGACGACGGCATCGAACAGCCAGGGCAGGTCGCAGAATTCGACGCCGTCGAGATCGTGATCGAGCCCCGCATTGAGCATGCCTGCATAGATGTGCGAGGTCGCGAACACCGGCAGGGTGCCGTAGCCCGCGAGTTTCAACTGCGGCATGAACAGGCGCGCCTGCTTTGGCGTCATGCTGATGAAAACGCCGGCATCGCTGGCTGGCGCACCCGTCGTTGCGGGGAGCGCCGCCAGCGCCTGGCGAATCGCGTTCGCGTAGTTGATGTCGGTGTCGCGAATGCGCGACTCCCCGACGATCGTGCCATGTCCGGCCTCGAACTGCGCGCGAAAGGCCGTCGCGGCGCGCTCGGCCCAGTCGCTCGCGACGACGACGACGGCGGCACGCGTGATGCCGCGATCGAGCATATGCTGCGCGGCCTGCGCGGCTTCGCTGTCCGGCGTCAGCGCGAACGCCGCGCTGCCCGGTGGCGGATTTTCGTTGTGCTCAGGTTGATTGAGCGCGAGCACGGGCACCGGCAGCGTGCCTTGCGCGAACACTGCGGAGACACTATCGCGGCGCAGCGGCCCGACCACGCGATCGGCGCCTTCGCTTACCGCGCGCTGATAAGCGGCGACTGCGGACGCGGCGTCGTTACCCGAGTCGTAGATGCGCACATCCGGTCGCGGCATATGCGCGTCGGAAAAGAACGCGGCGAAGAAGCCGTCGCGCAGCGGCTGCGCTACGCCTTTGAGCGGGCCTTCGACTGGAACGAGCAGCGCGACCACATGCGCGGCGCGATAGCCTTCCGCGCCGAGCGGATTGCTCGACGTGCCGCTCGCGCCGACCGCTTCGTTCGGATTGGCAATGGTCTGTGGCAGTGCCTGACCACGTGCGCGTAGTGCCTGTTCGAGATACGGGCGCAATGCGTCATTCGGTAGCAGCGAGGCGGCTTGCGCCTTGAGTGCCTCCGCATCGACTTGTGCAAGCGTGTCGCGGATCAGTTTCTGGTTCTGCTCGCGCTCGCGATCCTGCAGCAGTGCGTCGAGTGCGAGCCGTGTGCGCGCGCTGCCGAGCGCGTCGGCATTCGCCGCCTGCGCGCGTGCGCGCAGTTCGAGCACGCGCTGCTTGAGTGGCGGCGCGAGTTTGTCTTCGGGCAGGGTCAGCAAGGCGAGCGCGCGTGCGCCATCGTGCCGCGCGAGCGCGATCTCCGCTTCGACGATGTCGAGTCGCGACTGTTCGCCGGGGTCAAGACGGCGCGCCTGAATACCCTGCAGCGACGTGGCAGCCGCATCGAGGTTACCGCTTTCGCGCCAGGCTTCGGCGGCGCGCAGATGATAGCGATCGCGCTGCGCGCGATCGGCCGCCGCGAGATCCATGAAAGCTCGCCCGGCGCGATCGAACTGGCCATCGCGGAACCATTGTTCGGCTTGCGTCGCTTGCGGCGTCGCGGTGTTCGGCCGCAGCAGGCTCTCGTCGCAACCGGCCAGTCCGGCCATGCAGACGGCCGCGAGCAGCAAGTGTCGGAAACGAGTGCGCGAAGCGTGCATGCGAAGATCCCGGAATGAGTCCGATCCATCATAGCCGAAGCGCCGCGGCAGCGATGTGACCTGTAAACTGGCGCGAGTGGAAGGAGGGTGGTATGAAGCCAGAGCAAGCGCCGGGCAGGTTGCACGTGGTTGCCACGCCGATCGGCAATCTCGCCGACCTGTCGCAGCGCGCACGCGACACGCTGGCATCGGTCGACCTGATCGCCGCCGAGGACACGCGGCATAGCGCCGCGCTGCTGCGTCATTGCGGCATCGCCACGCGCTGTGTCGCGCTGCACGAACACAACGAGCGCGAAGCGAGCGCCGAGCTCGTGCGCCAGATGCTCGGCGGGAAAAATATCGCGCTGATCAGCGATGCCGGCACGCCGCTCGTGAGCGATCCCGGATTTCGCCTCGTGCGCGCGGCGCGCGAAGCCGGCGTAAAGGTGAGTCCGGTGCCGGGCGCCTGCGCGGCGATCGCCGCGCTGTCCGCGGCAGGCCTGCCGAGCGATCGCTTCGCGTTCGAGGGCTTTCTGCCGCCGAAATCCGCTGCGCGCCGCGCACAATTGCAGAGTCTCGCAAACGAAACGCGCACGCTGATTTTCTACGAGTCGAGCCACCGCATCGTCGAAACGCTTGCGGATTGCGTGGCGGTGCTCGGCGGCGAGCGCCGCGCGGTCGTCGCGCGCGAACTGACCAAGTTGTTCGAGACGCTGCTCGACGGCGGTCTCGCCGAACTGCACGCACGTCTCGCCCAGGACGCAGAGCAGCAGCGCGGCGAGTTCGTGCTGCTGATTGCCGGTGCAGCCGATGATGCCGATGCGGCGCGCCTGGCCGAAGGCCGCCGCGTCTTTGAACTGCTGCGCGCGGAATTGCCGCCCGGCCGCGCCGCGAAACTCGCGAGCGAAATCAGCGGCGCGTCACGCAACGCTTTGTATACGACGTAACAAATGCGACAAACCACTTTCTTGAGGTCGTGTCATGCATGAACTGCTGCAAGACGCCGCGGCGCGCGCGAGCGCCTATCTCGCGAGCCTCGACCAACGCAAGGTCGCGCCCGATCCCGCTGGCGTTGCGGCGCTCGATGCGTTCGATGTCGCTTTGCCGCAGACGCCGAGCGATGCGCATGCGGTACTCGCCGAACTCGATCGGCACGGCACCCCCGGAACGATGGCGATGGCGGGGCCGCGCTTCTTCGGCTTCGTGATCGGCGGCTCGCTGCCGGTCGCACTCGCGGCTAACTGGCTCGCGTCTGCCTGGGATCAGAACACGGGTTACTACAACGCCACGCCCGCGACCGCACGGCTCGAGCAGATCGCGTTGTGCTGGCTGCTCGAACTGCTCGATTTGCCGAGGCATTGCGGCGGCGCCTTCGTCACCGGCGCAAACGTCGCGAACTTCGTCGGGCTCGCCGCCGCGCGCCATGCGGTGCTCGCGCGTGCGGGCTGGAACGTCGAAGCCGACGGCCTGTTCGGCGCGCCGCCGATCACCGTCGTCGTGGGCGCGGAGGCGCATCCGACCCTGATCAAATCGCTCGGCATGCTCGGTCTTGGCCGCAATCGCGTCACGCGTGTGCCGGTCGATGGACAAGGCCGTATGCGCGCGGACATGTTGCCGCCGCTGTCCGGACCGACGATCGTGTGCGCGCAGGTCGGCAACGTGAACACCGGCGCCTGCGATGACGTTGCCGCGCTGCGTGCGCGCGTCGGCGCGGACGTGTGGCTGCATGTCGATGGCGCGTTCGGTTTGTGGGCACGCACCGCGCCGACGCGCGCGCCGCTCGTGCTTGGCGTCGAACTCGCCGATTCGTGGGCGACCGACGCGCACAAATGGCTCAATGTGCCGTACGACAGCGGACTCGCCTTCGTGCGCGACGCCGATGCGCTGCGCGCGGCGATGGCGATCACCGCCGAATATCTGCCGACGACGAGTCCGTGGCGCAATCCTTCCGACTACACGCCAGAGCTGTCGCGTCGCGCGCGCGGTGTCGACGTTTGGGCGGCACTGCGCTGTCTCGGCCGCGATGGCGTCGCCGAGATGATCGAGCGCAACTGCCGCCAGGCGCGGCGTTTCGCCGCGGGACTTGCAACTGCGGGGTTCGAGATACTCAACGAGATTGCCCTGAATCAGGTGCTGGTCGCGTTCGGCGACGCCGAGCGCACGCAGCGCGTGATCGCCGCGCTTCAGGCCGAGGGCACCTGCTGGTGCGGCATCACGGTGTGGCAGGGACGCACGGCGATGCGCATCAGCGTGTCGTCGTGGGCGACGACCGATGCCGACGTGGAGCGCAGCCTCGAGGCGATGATTCGCGGCGCGAACGCCACTGCCTGATCCGGATGGCATCGATTCAGACCGCGAGCGCGCCTTCGCGGTAGACTATGCGTGGAGTCGGCCAGACAGTCGCGAGGTGCTTAGGCACTTCGAGGAAAGTCCGGGCTCCGCAGGGCAGGGTGCCAGGTAACACCTGGGCGGCGTGAGCCGACGACCAGTGCAACAGAGAGCAGACCGCCGATGGCCATCGCAAGGTGGATCAGGTAAGGGTGAAACGGTGCGGTAAGAGCGCACCGCGCGCGGGGACAACGTCGCGTGGCACGGTAAACTCCACCCGGAGCAAGACCGAATAGGGGAGCATGGCGTGGCCCGCGTCGCTCCCGGG
>CAZDWH010000058.1:0-15433 GCA_964509025.1 uncultured Rhodanobacteraceae bacterium | reverse complement strand
ATGCGGTGATCGCCAAGCCCGCCGACCAGACCGTGTTGATCGGTCACGCCGCGGTCAAGCTGCTGCACGAAGCGGGCGTGCCCGAAGCGGTGCTGCAGTTCGTCCCGGGTAAGGGCTCGATGATCGGCAACACGCTGCTCACGAAGCCCGACATCGCCGGCGTGTGCATGACCGGCTCGACCGAAACCGCGTGGACGATCAATCGCACACTTGCCGCACGCAATGCGCAGATCGCAGCGCTGATCGCGGAAACCGGCGGCCAGAATGCGCTGATCGCCGACTCGTCCGCGCTGCCCGAGCAGCTCGTCAAAGACGCGGTCGCCTCCGCGTTCGATTCCGCCGGCCAGCGCTGCTCCGCCGCGCGGGTGCTGTTCGTGCAGGACGATATCGCCGACAAGGTGATCGCGATGCTCGCCGGCGCGATGGATGAATTGAAGATCGGCGATCCCGCCCTGCTCTCGACCGACGTCGGTCCGGTGATCGATGAGCCCTCGCGCAAGGGCCTCGCCGATCACGCTGCGCGCATGGACAAGGAAGCCAAGCTCATCAAGCAGGTCACGCTCGATGCCGCAACCAACGACGGCACCTTCTTCGCGCCGCGCGCGTATGAATTGAAGTCGCTGTCGCAACTCACGCACGAAGTGTTCGGTCCCGTGCTGCACGTGATTCGCTGGAAGGCCGACCAGCTCGATCAGGTGATCGACGCGATCAACGCGACCGGTTTCGGCCTCACGCTCGGCATCCACAGCCGCATCGATTCGACGATCGCGCACATCGTCGCGCGCGCGCGCGTCGGCAACTGCTACGTCAACCGCAACCAGATCGGCGCCGTCGTCGGCGTGCAGCCGTTCGGCGGTGAGAATCTCTCCGGCACCGGGCCCAAGGCCGGCGGGCCGCATTATCTGCTGCGGTTTGTCACCGAGCGAACATTGACGGTTAATACGACTGCGGCGGGCGGCAACGCATCGCTGCTGACGTTGGGAGAATAATTCCTTTCAAAAAAAGAAGCCCATGCCTCGCTGGAACAAAGAATCGGCACTAGCCGAGCTTGAACTGCTTGTTGAGCAAGTTAATGGCCTTGAGCATAGTCGGCGCAACTCGGCAGAGCATGTGCGTTGGATCGCTCGCTGCGCATCGTTTTTGGAGCAAGTCTTTGGTCCATCGTCGCTTTACTTTCTTTCATTTAAGCAACTTAGCTGGCGGCAAACCGGCGGCTTTTTCATCCAAGCTTGGGATGTTCAAGGCGCCGTAGACCAACGACACCATGCAGCCTATCTGAACGATTTGGATACTGCTCGCGGACTTCTTCAAGCTGCACATGACGAGCTATCCGCTACAGATATCGACGACGTATTCAAAGGTAAGGATGGCGCGCAAGAATCGAGCGGGACTTTCAAAATCCTGTCTATCGCCGAACAAAAGCTGAGAAAAGCTATTCGTCAGCCCCCTACAAAAGAAAGGGACGTGCAGGACGCCTTCGAGAACCTGCTAATTGGTAGCGATATGGAGTATTCGCGCGAGTCAGAGAACGTTCAATACTCGTCAAAAAACTATGTGCCTGATTTTGTCATCCGGAACCTCGATCTAGCGATAGAGATAAAACTCAGCTCGCGTGCGGAACGAGAGAAGGAAATGATTTCCGAAATTAACGACGATATCTTGGCTTATCGTCAGAAGTTCAGAAATGTGTTGTTTGTCGTCTACGACTTAGGTTTTATCCGTGATGTCGATAAGTTCACTAGACACTTCGAGGAGAACGAAGGCGTCATCGTGCGCATTGTGAAGCACTAGGCCAGCCCCCAGGCATCGCCGCGCGTGCCCTCAACGTGCTCAGCGCTATTCCGCTAGCGCCACCCCCGACCCACCCATCTCTGCCGGCACATCCTTCATCTTCGGCAGGCCGTCGTGCATGCGCAGCCTCGTCTCCTGATAGTGCACATGCACGCCGGGCTTGAACGGGAACGCCGGAATGACCGCGGCGTAGACATCGACGAGATTCCACGCCGGATGGCGCGTGAACAGATGGCCGCCGCAGGCCTTACACCATTGGCGCTCGCTCGCGGGCGTCTTGGCGAAGGTGCCGATCTGGTCGGCGCCTTGCGTGATCTTCAGCGCGTCGGGATTCCATAACGTGAACGCGTTGACCGGGCCCGCCGACCACGCGCGGCAGGATTCGCAATGGCAGTAGCCCATTGCCGCCGGTTCGCCGGTCAGCGTGAACTTCACCGCGCCACAAAAGCATTGACCCTGATAAGTCGCGCTCATGTCTCTCCTCCTCTACGTGTGGTCGGCAGCGGCGGTTACTTCGCTTCCAGCGTAACCGGAATCTCGGTAACCGAATCAACCGGAATCTTGTTGGCCACGGCGGCGTCGCGTACCGCCTGCTCGCTCGGCCCCTCGTAGACACAGAACGTCCTGGTCTTGTCGGCATTCGCATACGAAGTGACCCAGGTCACGCCGAACTTGGCGTTGGTCGCATTGACGCTCTGCTTGGCCTTGGCATCGAGACCATCGAGTGCGCCTTTCGGAAAAGTGCGCTCGATCATGTAGCGGTGCGTAGCGGATGACTGGGTGGCGGTATCGGCGGCGCAGGCGGTGCCAGTCAACAGCAGGCTTGCGACGATAGCGAGAATCTTCATGGCAGTCTCCTCCAGTCGAACGCGCGAACATGCGCTTGGGATTTTGGGGTTGGTACCGATGCGGGCGACGACGGGTTTGCTGAATTGCCCCCTTCGCCCGACGCCATTAGTATCCTCTGCGCGACTGCGCGGAACTTCGCCAACCCTCCCCCTTTCTTGATCAAAACGCCGTTGATCGAAACTCCATGGACGCGCTCTCCGACGTACTCAAGTCCGTGCATCTCGACGGCGCCGTATTTCTCAACGCGGAATTCACCGCGCCATGGTGCGTGCGCGGCGAGTCGGGCTGGGCGATTTATCGCGACCGGGTTGCGCCGGCCGAGCACATGGTGTTCTTCCACTACATCACGCACGGGCACTGCAAGTTGCGCCTGCGTGGTTCCGGCGAAACTCTCGAAGCGAGCGCCGGAGACCTCGTCCTGTTCCCGCAGGACGATCGCCACCTGATGGGCAGCGATCTGCATGTCGCGGCGCTCGGCGATGACGGCAGCGGCACGGCGGAAGTGACGGACGATCCGCAATTCATCCAGATCCGCTATGGCGGCGGCGGCGAGGCGACGCGCTTCGTTTGCGGCTATCTGCTCTGCAGCCGCAGCATGTGCCGGCCGTTGTTCGAGGCCTTGCCACGCATGCTGCGCATTCCGATCGGCGATGGACAAGCAACGACGCTGTTGCGCGAACTGCTGCAGGCGGGCGTGCGCGAGTCCTTGAACACACGCCCGGGCACTGCATCGACGCTGGCGAAACTCGCCGAGCTGATGCTGGTCGAAGCGATGCGCCGCTACGCCGAAAGTCTGCCTCCCGAAGGGCGCGGCTGGCTTGCTGGCCTGCGCGATGCGCATGTCGGCCGCGCACTCGCGCTGTTGCACGCCAATCCCGGCAAGCCGTGGACGGTGGAGGAGCTCGCACGCGAATCAGCGCTGTCGCGTTCGGCGCTGGCCGAGCGTTTCACCGCACTGGTCGGAGAATCGCCAATGCAATATCTGACGCGCTGGCGGCTCGCGCTGGCCGCGCAGATGCTGCGTTCAAGTGGTGATGCGATCGTGCGTATTGCCGAACGCAGCGGCTATGAATCCGAAGCAGCGTTCAACCGCGCGTTCAAGCGCGAGTTCGGCATGCCGCCGGCGGGATGGCGCAAATCCTCGCTGCACAAGGTTGACGCAAGCGCATTGGGCTAGAGGCCGATCACGCCGGCTTTCGCGCCAGCACCCGTCACATACGAACTTTTACCGCGCCGCAAGGTAAAGTAGCGGCATGTATCTCGAGTTCTACGGCCTCAAAGAGGTCCCCTTCTCGATCACCCCGGATCCGCGCTACGTCTTCCTGAGCGAGCGCCACCGGGATGCGCTCGCGCACCTGCTCTACGGCGTCGGCAAGGGTGGCTCGGGCGGTTTCGTACAGCTCACGGGCGAAGTCGGCACGGGCAAGACCACGTTGTGCCGTCTGCTGCTCGAACAGCTGCCGGAGAATACGCGCGTCGCACTGGTGCTCAATCCGAAAGTGTCGCCGATCGAATTGCTCGAAACGATCTGCGACGAACTGCATCTCGATACCGCTTCGAAGAAGGGCAGTCTCAAGGGTCTGGTCGACACGCTCAACGCATTTCTGCTCGATGCCTATGCGCAGGGCCTGCGCGTGGTGCTGATCATCGACGAGGCGCAGAACCTTTCGACCGAATCGCTCGAGCAAGTACGCCTGCTCACGAATCTTGAAACGCCGACGCAGAAATTGCTGCAGATCATCCTTCTGGGGCAGCCCGAGCTGCGCGACAAGCTCGACGACCCGGAGCTGCGTCAGCTCGCCCAGCGCATCACCGCGCGCTATCACCTGACGCCGCTCGACCGCGGCGAGACCGAGGCCTATGTACGCCATCGCCTCGCGGTCGCAGGCGCGATGCGCATGCCGTTCTCACGCCTCGGCTTGCGCGCGTTGTACGCGCGCTCGGGTGGAATTCCGCGCCTGGTCAACGTCGTCGGCGATCGCGCGCTGATGGCGGGTTACGCGCGCGAGCAGAATTCGATCGGCGAACGCCTGGTCGATCGCGCCGCCGACGAAACCCTGCCCGGCACGACGCGTTACTGGCTGCATCGCTACGGGCGCTGGGCCGCCGCGGCGCTGGTGTTCGTCGCGGTGGGCGCAGCGGCGACCTGGTATCGGCAACGCGAAGTCGCGCCGTCGCCACCGGTACCCGCGCCGCTGCCTGTTGCCGCACCGGCAGCGCCGCCGGCTCCGCCCGTGCAGGCGCGGCTCACGGTCGCGATGAAAGCCGACGCGGATTCGGAATTGAACGCATGGACCCAGCTGCTCGCACGCTGGCAGGTCAACTCGAGCGATATCTCGGTGCGCGATGCGGCGCGTTGCCAGACGCAGGTATTCGCGGGACTCGACTGCCTGCGCGGCCACGGCACGATCGATCAGCTTGCGCGCTTCGATCGCCCGCTGATCCTGATCCTGCAGAATGGCGACACGCAGGCGCATGCGCTGCTGCAGGGTGTGGATGAAAACCGCGTCGCGCTCGCCTTCGCCGGCGAACGCTATGTGATCGAAAAAGCGCGCCTCGGCGAAATCTGGGCGGGCGAATTCGCCGCGCTCTGGCGTCTGCCCGCGAGCGTGCCACTGCGCCTGCATGCGAGCGATGCCGGCGACGGCGTGGCCTGGGTGCAGCGTCAACTCGCGCGCATGGACGGCAAGACCAACGAACCGGGCCCGGCATTCTTCGATGCCGCGCTGGAGGAACGCGTGCGCAAGCTACAGATTGCCTACGGCATCCGCCCCGACGGCATCGTCGGACCGGAAACGCTGTTTGCACTGGCGGCGCTCGATCCGCAGGGACCGCATCTTGCGCGCAATCTGGAATGAACGGTCTGAGTATACTTTTGCAATGTCGCTGATTCTCGAAGCCCTGAAGAAATCCGAAGCACAGCGCCGGCTCGGCGAGGCGCCGACGCTAGCGACGCCGTTCAGCGCCGCGCCGCAGCGTAGTGGCGCGTTTCCGTGGTTCGCGTTCGTGTTCGTACTGATCGCGGGCAGTGGCGCGGCGTGGTGGTGGCTGCAGCGCGCACAGGTGACTACGCCGGCGAGTGTTGCCGCACCGGCATCGTCGGCGCGCGCGCGTGGCACTGAGCCACCGCTGACGGCAAACCCACCGCTGGCGAATGCGCAGATCGCCAGCTCGCAGCACGCACCGCCACCGCGCGTGCCCGCGAATCCGCCGGCGCCGACCGCGCCCACGCAGCAACCGACGCCGCAGATCAAAGCATCCGCGGTACCCGCCGCGACGATTCCGGCGCCGGTACCACCTCCGCCCGCCGCGGCGCCTGCGGCTACGGCGACCAACGCGGCAGGGGCAGCCGCCACTGCGCCCGCACGGACAGCGATGGCGCCGCCTTCGCCACCGACGCCCACATCTGAGTCGCGAGCCGCTCCGCCCGCCGCCGCTGCCGTCAGTGCGCCCGACGCTTCGCCGGTCACGCCGCCAACCAGACTCCCGCCGCCACCGGAACCGGCCGTTCCCGAGCTCAACGAGCTGCCGCCGCAGCTACGCCGCGACCTGCCCCAGCTCAATGTGACGATGCAGGTGTATTCCGCCGACTCCGCACGACGCTTCGTCGTGATCGACGGCGAGCGCAAGAAGGAAGGCGACAGCACGCACGACGTCTGGGTGCGCGAGATTCGCCAGGGCGGCGTCGTGCTGGAGTTCCGAGGCCAGCGCTTTCTATGGCCCCGCCCCGGTTCCTGACGCGGAGCCTCTGAATAAGCTACTGCGCTCGGCATCTTGCGTGCCGTCCGTGCTCGGAATCCTCATGTACTCGACTGTACACTCCGGTTCCTGCGCGCGGGCGTCGCACAACCTGCCTTCGCTCGCTACGCTTATTCAGAGGCTCCGATAGGATCGCTGCATGTTCGTGCAAGTCGACAAGCGGCCCCGGGTGCGTACGCCGTGGCTGACCTTCGTCCTGATCGTCGTCTGCGTGGCGCTGTTCGTCTGGCTCGCGTACGCGCCGGAAAGCGTGCGCGTGCAATTTGTGCGTGATTGGGGTCTGGTGCCGGCGCGCCTGCTCAGTCCGTTCGGCACGCCGCTCGGCGCCATCGCCGACCTGCACTGGCTGCAGCTGTTCAGCGCCCTGTTCATCCATGCGGGCTGGCTGCACCTCGTCGGCGACATGCTGTTCCTGATGATCCTGGGCGTGCCAGCGGAACGCGCGCTCGGCACCTGGCGCTTCTTGTTTCTGTTCCTCGTCGGCGGCGCGCTGGCCAACCTAGCGCAAGCGCTGAGCCTTGCCGATGCGACCGCACCGATCGTCGGATCTAGCGGCGCGGTGTCGGCGATCATCGGCGCCTATCTCGGCCTGTTTCCGCGCGCGCGCCTCGGGCTCGTGCTGCCGCTCGGATTCTTTCTCGAATTCGTGCGCATCCCGGCGCTGCTGTTGATCGGATTCTGGGCGCTGCTGCAAGTGGCGTTCACCTTCGTCGGCCCGGCCTTCGGCGCGGTCGCTTGGTGGACGCATATCGTCGGCTTCCTGCTCGGTATACTTTTTGCGATCGTCGCGCGCCCGTCGATCGCGCGACGCTTGCGCGACTGACGCCGATCGCGCGCGCCCATATCGCGTGCGACAATGCATCCATGCGCAAGAAACTCTACAAGGTAACGTTCCTGAGCCAAGGCAAGACGCTCGAACTCTACGCGCGCTCCGTGAATTCAAGCGCGTTGTGGGGCTTCACCGAAGTTGCCGACATCACGTTCGATCAGGCCGGCGAGAGCGTCGTGATCGATCCAACCGAAGAGCGCCTGCGCGAGGAATTCGCCAACACCAAGGTGCTGCACCTGCCGATCCAGTGCATCGTGCGCGTCGAGGAAGTCGAGAAGCGCGGCCCGCTCGCGATCCGCGATGCGGCAAGCGGCGAGAAGGTCGTTACGCCGTTTCCGATGGCGCCGCCCGCGCGCAAGCCCTGATACTTAAGCTTAGTTATCTATGAGCGATATCTCGGCGATCTTCCCCAATGCGACTGCGCTTGTCGCCATTGGCGGCGCGTATTTCCTGGGTACACTCGCGCCTGTGTTTGCTTCGGGATTTGTCGTCCTGCGGCATCGACCAGCAATGCCCCGGCCTTTCTTGTTCGTCTTGACCGTAACCATGTTGAGCTACGGCATCCTGAATTTTGCGGGCTACGTAATAGACATTCCGGTGGCGGCATATCTCATGTACGTAGCGCCTCAACTCGAAGCGAGCGGACACTACGCCAGCCAGCCGTTCACATATGTCGGCGCATTCGTCGCGCAGTATTGGTGGGTTGGATTCGCCCCACTCTTGTTGATCATATCAATACTCGCAACGCGGTATCTCGGCAAACGATGGGCCCGCATCGTCGAGGCTTTGGGCTAACCCTTCTTTTCGCCCTGCGGCGCAGCCCCGCGCTGCATCGCCAACCCCTTCAACACATTGACCGCCTCGCTCAGCGCGTAGTCGTCGGTGTTGTCGCGCGTGGAGGCCTTGGCCGCGGCGATCGCGTCCTTCTCGTTGTCGCCTTTCAGGTGATTCGGCAGGTCGCGTTCGCCAGTGATCAGGGTCGGCTGCGAATCGCGCACGACGAGCTTGAGATCGCCGAGCTCGATGTGGGGATGGATGCCCTGCGCCTGGATTGAGATGCCGCTAGGCGTGTAATAGCGCGCGGTGGTGAGCTTGATCGCATGCGTGTCGTCGAGCGGCAGCACGGTCTGCACCGAGCCCTTGCCGAAGGTGCGCCGGCCCATGATCAGCGCGCGATGATTGTCCTTGAGCGCGCCCGCGACGATTTCCGCCGCCGACGCGGTGCCGTTGTCGACCAGCACTACCATCGGCACGCCGTCTGCGAGATCGCCCTTGGTCGCGTGAAAACTCAGGTCCGATTCCTTGAGCCGCCCCTTGGTCGACACGATCAGCCCCGTGTCGAGAAATTCGTCGCTGACTTCGACCGCGGACGTGAGCAGACCGCCCGGATTGCTGCGCAGATCGAGCACGAGCCCGCGCAGCAGCGGCGCGTTCTTTTCGCCGCGTAGCTTGGCCAGTTTTTTCTTGATCTCGTTGCCGGTATCTTCCTGGAACTGCGCGACGCGCACATAGGCATAGCCGGGCTCGGCCCAGCTTGCGCGCGCGCTCGCGACACGGATCGGCTCACGCGTCAGCTTGATGTCGACCGGTACGCTCGCACCTTCGTGCAGCACGCCGAGCGTGACCGAGGTGCCGGCCTTGCCGCGCAACAGCTCGACCGCCTGCGCCGCGTTTTCCTGCGTCACCGCGCGGCCGTCGATGCGTACTATCGTGTCGCCGGCCTTGATGCCGCCGCGTTCGGCCGGCGTGCCGTCGATCGGCGCGATCACGCGCAGCACGCCGTCTACTGTGATCACCTCGAGACCGAGGCCGTTGTAGCTGCCGCTCGTGTCCTCGGCGATCGCATCCATGCCCTTCTGGTCGAGATATTCGCTATGCGGATCGAGATTGCCGAGCAGGCCGCGGATCGCCGCCTGCATCAGGGTCTTGTCGTCGACCGGCTCGACATAGGCCTGCTTGACCAGGGAGAACACTGCGGCAAAGGTACGGATGTCTTCGAGATCGACCGGCTTTTTTTGCGCTGCGCTCGCTGCGGGCGCTGGCGCCGGCTGCGTAGGCTTGGGCTCGTCCGCATAGGCGTTGACGGCGCCGAGGGCGAGGGCAATGGTGGCGGCAAGGATTTGACGTGACATGGCGCGGAGCACCTTCGAGACGATTGCCGCACGATTATGCGGCGTATTTGATATGAGACGAAATAGCGCCGCCAAAGTTCCAGTTCAAGGCCGCAGCCAGGCTTTCGGATCGACCGGCTTGCCCTGCGCGCGCAGCTCGAAGTAAACCCCGGCCGTCTTTTGTCCGCCGGTCGCGCCACTCGCGGCGATCACCTCGTTCGCGTTGACCCAGTCACCGACTTCCTTGAGCAGGGTCTCGTTGTGGCCGTAGAGGCTCATATAGCCGTCGCCATGGTCGACGATCATGAGCAAACCGAAGCCGCGCATCCAGTCGGCGAACACGACGCGGCCGTGTGAGGCGGCATGCACTTCGTTGCCTTCCGCCGCCGCGATCACGATGCCGTTGCTCGTGTGCTCGCCCGCGCGCGCGCCGAAATTCGCCGCGATGCGGCCGCGCAGTGGCCAGTTCAAGCGCCCACGCAGCGACGCGAACGGTTCCGCGCCCGCGATCTGCTTCGGAATATCCGCGAACACGTCGCGCAGCTTTTCGAGCAGGTCGACGAGGCCCTTCTCGTCCTTGCCGAGCGCGGCGAGGCGTACCTGTTCGTCTTTGAGCTTCGCGTCGAGTTCCGCCAATGCCTGCTGGCGCTGTGCGCGCTCGACTTCGAGCTGGGCCACCTCGGCCTGGCGCTGCGTGCGCGTCGCAGCGAGTTGCACGGTGGCTTCTTCGATGTCCTTGTGCACGCGCGCGAGCGCTTCGAGATCGCCTAGTAGGGCCTTGATTTCGGCCACGCGCGCGCGCTCGAAGTAGTGGAAGTATTCGAGCATGCGCCCGATCGCGGCGACATCTTCCTGCGCGAGCAGCAGCTTCAACTCCTCATGCCGGCCGACCGCATAGGCCGAGCGCAGCAGCGCGGCGAGTGTCTCGCGCTGCGCTTCGAGTTTGGTTTCGAGCGCACCGCGCTGCGCCTCGAGTTGCTTGAGCTTGTCCTGCTCGGCCTCGATTTTCTGATCGATTTCGCGCAGCTCGCGCGCGCTGGCGGCGATGTTGAGCTCCTGCTCGCGCAGACCCGCGACGATGTCGCCCTTCTGGATATTGATCTCTTTCTGCGCGTCGCCGATTTTTTTGATTTCGGCACGGACAGCTTCGAGTTTTTGTTTGGTTTGCGCTTCTTGCACTTTGCGCGCGGCGTCTTCGCTTTGGGCACGCGCGCTCATAGGGGTGATCGCTAGCACGATCGCAATTGCTACCGCCGTCGAAAAAACGCGAAAGAAAGAGCTTTCACTCGCCCTTCGGTCGAGCGAGTCACTTCTCTTTGCTTGTGCAAAGAGAAGTAACCAAGAGAAAGCACACCCTCGCATAGCGCCCTCCGCGCATCCTGCGCTGCGGTTGCGCGTCAGCGGCTGGGCTTCGCGGAAGGTACGTCCATGTACCCCGCGAAGTCGGCGCGCTCCCGCGCCGACCCTACGGGCCTGATCAGCCGCTGCCGCCGCCATGCGAAGGGGTCCAACAGCGACGCGCATCCTGCGCGGCCAAGCAACAGCAAAGAGACTCTTCGCTCCTGCTTCTGCGCGCAGGAGCGCGCTGCTCTTGATTCCGGGGTCCCCATCGCATGGCGGTGGCCGAGGCGGCGATGCGCGAAGCGGCGGCGCGAGGATCGCGCCGATTGCGCGGCCTTGCACACGGATGTGCAATCCGCGCAACACAGGCCGCGGACGCTTCCCGCAGCGCAGGATGCGCGTAGGGCGACATGCGCTGGGGCGTGTTTCTTTGCTTACTTTCTTTGCACGAGCAAAGAAAGTAAGACGCTCGCGCGTAGCGCGAGTGGAAGCCTTTGCTTCGAGAACAAAATCAAGATGGATTCTCGTTTTACTCGCGCCATCCAGGCGCTCGCCCTCCGGGCCATTCGCTAAGCGAATGTTCGCGCGCGCTCCTGCGCGCGCAGTCGCGGGATTGACTAGCAACGGCGGATTCGGCTTTCTGCCGCGCCGGAATGACGAGCTGAGAAAACGTAAAAAGCGAATCAAGCGAAGCGCACGAGTGAGTGTCCGGTCATCTCCACCGGCTGTGGCAACGACATCAGCGCCAGCACCGTCGGCGCGAGATCGCGCAGCGCGCCATGTTCGAGTGTCGCCTTGCGACCGACGTAGACCAGCGGCACCGGTCCGAGCGTGTGCTGCGTGTGCGGCACGCCATTGGCGTCGAGCATCTGCTCGAAATTGCCGTGGTCGGCGCTGATCAGCATTTCGCCGCCAGCTTTGCGGATCGCCGCGACGAGACGGCCGAGCGCCGCATCGACCGCTTCGGCCGCCTTGATCGCTGCGTCGAGCTTGCCGGTGTGGCCGACCATGTCGGCGTTGGCGATATTGCAGACGATGAAATCATATTTGCCGCTGCCGATTGCCTCGACGAGTTTGTCGGTGACTTCGGGACAACTCATTTCGGGTTTCAGATCGTAGGTCGCTACCTTCGGGCTCGGCACGAGGATGCGCTCCTCCCCCGCGTAGGGTGCCTCGCGGCCGCCCGAGAAGAAGAACGTCACGTGCGCGTATTTTTCGGTTTCGGCGATGCGCAACTGCGTCTTGCCGAGCGTGGCGAGATATTCACCGAGCGAATTGGACAGCGACTGCGGCGGATACGCGATCGCCGTGACCGCCAGATCCTTGCTGTATTCGGTCAGACTCACGAAAGCCGACAGCGCGAGCGTGCGCGTGCGCGCGAAACCGTCGAACTTGGGATCGACGAATACGCGCGTGAGCTGGCGCGCACGGTCGGAGCGGAAGTTCATATAGACGACGGCGTCGCCGTCAGCGAACTTCGCGCCCGCACCGATGACTGTGGGCTTCACAAATTCATCAGTCTCGCCACGCACGTATGCCGCATCGAGCGCGGCTAGCGCCGAGTCGGCGTGGAATTCGGACTGCGCCTCGGCGACCGCATCGTAAGCGAGCTTGACCCGATCCCACCGATTGTCGCGATCCATCGCGTAGTAACGCCCGCTCACGCTCGCAATGCGCGCATTGCCGAGCGCGGCGCACTTGGCCTGCAATTTTTCGAGCGAGGCGCGCGCACTCTGCGGCGGCATGTCGCGGCCGTCGAGGAAGGCATGCACCGCAACGCGTGCGACGCCTTGCGTCTTGGCCAGATCGAGCATGCGCAGGATATGTTCTTCCGAGCTGTGCACGCCGCCGGGCGAGACGAGGCCAAATACTTGCAGCGTGCCGTTGTTCTGCTTCGCCGCGACGCAGGCGCCGACCAGCGCCGGATTTGAGAAAAACGAGCCGTCCTCGATCGCCGCATCGATGCGCGTCAGGTCCTGGTAGACGATGCGCCCGGCGCCGATATTCATGTGGCCGACCTCGGAATTGCCCATCTGATCGTCGGGCAGGCCGACGAACTTGCCGTGGGTCTCGACCAGGGTATGCGGGCAGGTCGCGATCAGCTCGCGCCAGTTGGGCAGGTTGGCTTGCGCGATCGCATTGTTGGCCGCTTCCTCGCGATGGCCCCAGCCATCGAGGATCAGCAGCAGGACGGGCTTGGGTGCGCTCACATTTTTCCTTGCAGCGTGTGACCATTCGGACTTGCGAATGGTAACGAATCCACCCCATTCTCGCGACGCTTGCCGCGTCTTGAGGGGTCTAAACCGAAGCACGCGTTTCCGCATCTAAGTACTGGAATCGAACCTGCTCAACCGGAGAAAACGCATGAAACGCACCCTGCTCGCCCTGCTGATCGCCTGCAGCTTCGCCGCGCCCGCCTTCGCCGACGACGATGTCGACAAGGTCAACGGCAGCATCCATATCGCCGATGCGCAGACCGCCGGCAAGCTCACCACGGTCAACGGCGGTATTCACATCGGCGCGAACGCGCACGCCAAGAGCGCGGAGACCGTCAACGGCGGGATCGACGTCGGTGCGGGCGCGACGCTCGACTCGCTCGAAACGGTCAACGGCGGTCTGCGTCTCGGCGCCAACGCGAAGATCGCCAAGGGCGTCAGCGCGGTCAACGGCGGTATCAATCTGGCCAGCGGCGCCGAGGTCGCGGGCAAGCTCAGCAACGTCAACGGCGGCATCAGGCTCGACGCCGCGCATGTCGGCGGCGGCATCGAAACCGTCAATGGCGACATGACGATCGGCGCGAATTCGCGCGTCGAAGGCGGCATCTTCATCGACGAGAACCATTCCTGGTTCAACTGGGGCACGCACAAGCCGCGCGTCGTGATCGGTCCACACGCGGTCGTGCAGGGCACGCTCAGGTTCAAACGCGAAGTCGAGCTCTATGTCAGCGACAGCGCGACGATCGGCGCGGTCGAAGGCGCGACACCGCAGAAATTCTCGGGCGACACGCCGCCGGCTGCGGCACAATAAACGGCAACCACCCGACGGCCCGCTCAACGCGGGCCGTTTTCTTACGGTCCGATCACACTGTTCTTGTCGCGGCAGCGCGGCTGCCGCAGAATTGCGCTTCGTCCCCCGCGCCTTGCCGGTATGCCGCTACTTGTCCTGCTTTCGCTCGCCCTGCAAATCGCCTGCGCCGTGCACGTCGTGCGCACCGGACGCGAGCAATACTGGCTGTGGATCATCCTGATCGGCTCGTATCTCGGCGTGATCGTGTACACGATCGCCGTGCTGATCCCCGATCTGCGTCACGATCCGCGCGGTCGCGCCGCGGCGCGACAGGTGCTGCACACGCTCGATCCGGAACGGCCGCGCCGCAATATCCAGCAGCGCCTCGAGGTCGCCGACACCGTCGACAACCGCCGCGCGCTCGCGCAGGAGTGCCTGCGCTTGCACGACTACGCCAACGCCGCCGAGCTGTATCAATCGATGCTCAAGGGCGTGTTCGCCGACGATGCGACGTTTCTGCTCGGCCTCGCCCAGGCGCAGGCGGGGCAGGAGGACTTCGCCGCGACGCGCGCGACGCTCGACAAGCTGTACGCCGCGCACCCGGATTTCCGCTCGAACGACGCCGAACTGCTGCGCGCGCGTACGCTCGAAGCGCTCGGCGATCACGCCGCGGCGCTCGACCGCTACCACGCACTGTCGACGAGCTACCCGGGCGAAGAGGCGCGCTTCCGCTATGCCTTTCTGCTCAAGCAGACCGGCCGTTCCGCCGATGCGCGTGTGGTGTTCGGCGACATGCTCAAACGCGCCAAGAACGCCCCGCGCTACTACCGGCGCAAGGAAAAGGACTGGCTCGATCTCGCGCAACGCGAACTCGCCAGCCTCGGCTGAGCGGCTCCCCTTTCATCGCCGCTCACCGTGCAATCGGGATGAGGAAAATTATTCGTGGCATGTCGGCTGCGCTTCTGCTGCTGAACACGACCGCAGCACTGTTCGCGGCGGAAACAGAAACCGCGGACACGCCTCAGCGTTTTGAAATCGAACGCAGCCGCGTTTATACCTTTGCTTCGGCCCAGCACAGCTACGATGTCTTCGTGCGGCTGCCGCAGGGTTACGACAAACCTGAAAACGCACAGCGCAAATATCCCGTCGTCTATCTGACCGACGGACCGTATACCTTCGAGGTCGCCGCGGGCGTGACGCGCGTGCCGATCGGCCACGACACGTTCGAGCCGATCATACTGGTAGGCCTTGGCTACGCACAGGGCGAGGACCCGGCCGTGAGCCGCGAACGCGATCTCACTCCGTATGTGGATGCGCGCAACAAGCCGTATCCAACTGGCGGCGCGCGCGCCTATCTGGACTTTCTCAAGACGCAGGTACTGCCGGTCATCGAGAAGACCTATCGCATCGACGCCAACCGCCGCACGCTTGCCGGGCAATCCTACGGCGGCCTGTTCGGTGGCTGGGTACTGCTCACCGAGCCCGCGCTGTTCCGCAACTACATCCTCACCAGTCCGTCGCTTTGGTACAACCAGCGCCGATGGAAACTCTACGAGGTGCGCTCATGCCACGGAAGGCTAGCCTGTTTGGGTTGATTTCGACTGCGGCCCTGCTTCTCGCCGCCCCGGCCTGGGCCCAGAGCCAGATGCATCGCAACAGCTTCGAGCTGCCGCGCTCCTACTGGGTCAAGGGCCCCGCCCACCGTCCGTTCGAATCGGTGCCAGCGCTTTTCACACGATTCCGCGTA
>CAZDWH010000057.1:0-16177 GCA_964509025.1 uncultured Rhodanobacteraceae bacterium | reverse complement strand
GGTAGATGCCCATCTCCTTGCCGAGTTTCTCGCAGTAGAGCGCCCAGCCTTCGCCATAGGCCGAGATGTAATTCTTGCTGCGGAATTCGGGCTGCGCCTTCGCCTCTTCCGCCAATTCGCCTTGCAGCGCATGACCCGGCGCGGACTCGTGCAGCGTCAACGCGGTAAGGTTGTACAACGGTCGCGACGGCAGATCGTAGGTATTGAGCCAGTAGGTGTGCGCGCTGCCGCGGCCCGCAGTCCAGAACGGCGCGATCGCCACGGGCACCGGCTCGATGCCGAAACGACCGCGCGGCAGGACGCCGAAATATTGCGCGAGCTTGGCGTCGACACGTTTGGCGATCAACGCCGCGCGCATCAGCAGTTCCTCCGGCGTCTTCGCGTAGAACTGCGGATCGCTGCGCAGGAATTTGAGGAATGCCGGGAAGTCGCCCTGGAATCCGGTCGCGCGCATCGTCTCCTGCATCTGCGCTTCGATGCGCGCGACTTCCGCAAGACCGATCGCGTGAATTGCCTCGGGATCGAGATCGAGCGTGGTGTATTCGCGGATCTGCTGGCGATAAAAATTCTTGCCGTCCGGTAGCGTTTCAGCCGCGAGCGTTGCGCGCGCATGCGGCACATATTCTTCACGGAAAAATTTCAGCAATTTCGCGTAGGACGGCACGACATGTTCGCGGATCGCGCGCGCGACGTCGCGCCGCAGCTGCGCCTGTTCTTCGGCTGGAATCGTCGCTGGCAGCTGTTTGAATGGCGCGTAATAGTCGCTGTCCTCGGGCTTGTCCACTTTTACAAAACTGGAAATGGATACATCGCGCCCGTCGAGCACCGCGCGCGGCACGCTGAAACCGCGCTTGAGTCCGGCGCGCATGTTTGCGATCTGCTCGTCGAAATAACGCGGCACATCGTCGAGGCGCGCAATATAGGCGCGCGCGGCCTTGGCGTTCTTCAGCGGGCGATCGGCCATGAAGCGCAGGTCGGACCAGAATTGCGAGTCGCTGTTGAACGGCATCTCGTAGTCGCGCGCGCGGACGCCCGCAGCGAGATTCTCGATCTGCGGCTTATACACCGCGTAATTGATCTGGTTCTCCGCCGACAGATCCTTCGGCGCGATCGCGGCGAGCTGTTTGAGCACGTCATCCCAGTGCGCAAGTCGCTGCCTTTGCGTCTTCGCATCGACCGCGGGCAGGCGCGTGTCGGCGTCTCCCGCTTCGCGGTCCTCGCTGTCGCGGCCCGGAAACTGCGCCTCGCGCCAAGTCCATTCGGCCTTGTAGATCGCCTCAAAGCGCTGATCGGCCGTGTCGGCATGTGCGAACGACATGCTGGCAAGCGCGGCGCAGGCGAATATCGCGGTGCGAAGTTTCATGTGCAGTCCCCGAGCGGAAAGGCGCATCATCGCATTGTTCGTGCTGCGCAGGACTGCATGCGACGCGTGCGGGAGAAAGAGCGAGCAGCGAAGCGGGCCCGAAGGGCGAGCGCCGGGAGGCGCGGGTAAAGCCGGGCCTCAGCCGATGTCGTCGTCGCGACCGCCGCCAACCGCGCGCAAATACGCCGCGAGTCCCCGTTCCGGCGTCTCGGCGAATACTTCGCCGGTCGGCTCGAAGCGGTCGATGCGGTCGGGGCGGAAGTTGCGGAAATCCACGCGCAGCCGGCACCAGGCGCCGAGCGTCCACGCGCCGCCCCAAAACGCGAGGCACAGCGGTTCGATTTCGCGCGTCGAGCTCTGCCCGGATTCGTCGCGATAGTCGATGCGCAACACCCGCGCCGCGGTAATCGCAGCGTGCAACCGATCGATCGCGATCCCCGCCGGTCCGCGCCCGCGCCGCGACGGCGCGAAGATGCGCGAGCGCTCGGTGCGCGCGCGCAATTCCGGCGGCAGCACGGCCTCGATCTTGAGCAGAGCCGCCTGCGCACCTTGCGCGAGGCGCTCGCCCGCAAACGCGCGCACGAAGCGCGTACCGACCACGAGCGATTCGAGTTCGTCGGCGGTAAACATCAGCGGCGGAATATCCGAACCCTTGCGCAGCATGTAACCGACGCCGGCCTCACCTTCGATCGGCACGCCGGAGAGCTGCAGATCGGCGACATCGCGATAGACCGTGCGCAGCGAAACATTGAGCGTCTCCGCGAGGCGGCGCGCGGGCAGCGCAGTGCGCCGTCCGCGCAGGGCATGGATGATCAGGAACAGTCGGTCGGCGCGGCGCATCCGTCCATGATAGCGCCGCGCCGATTTCTTCCGACCTACACCTGCGAAAACAAGCCGACGCGATTGCCTTCGCTGTCGATGATTTGCGCAAAATAGCCGATGCCTTGCGGCAGTTCGGTGCGCGGCACCACGGTGTCGCCGCCATGCTGCGCGACGCGCGCCAGCACCGGCTTCACGTCGTCGACATGCAGATAGACGATGCTGCCATGCACCGAGGGCTCGCTCAGCTCGGTCGCAATCAGCGCACCGCGCGAATTGGGCTTCTCACCACCCGGGAAGACGGCCATCGTGCCGCCGCCGAAATCCTGGCGCGCAAGCGCGACACCGAGAATGTTTTCGTAGAAATTCTGCGCGCGGTTGAGGTCGTTGGTCGGGATCTCGAACCAGGCCGGAACATTGGGCTTCAACATGATCTTCTCCTTGGTGGATGCGTTGTGCGGTATGCGTACGTTGGTACGAGGCGAACTATGCGGACCGGCTACTGCCAGCCTGCTGTCAGCAGCCTGATGCCGAAAACAGACTGGCGCCGCACGATGCAAGCCGCGACAATGCGCACTGCCCTGCATCCGAATCGATAGCCCATGCCTGCCGCATCTGTTACCAAGCCTGTCTCCCTCGGCCAGTTCCTGATCCAGGCCGAACGCGAGGCGCATCCGCTCGACGCCAATCTGCGCCAGCTCATCACGATCGTCGCGCGCGCGTGCAAACAGATTTCGATTGCGGTCGGCAAAGGCGCGCTCGGCGGCGTGCTCGGCTCGGCCGGCACCGAGAACGTGCAGGGTGAGGTGCAGAAAAAACTCGACGTGATGTCGAACGAAATCCTGCTCGAAGCGAACGAATGGGGCGGCCATCTCGCCGCGCTCGCGTCCGAGGAAATGGACGATCCGCATCCGATTCCGCACCGTTATCCAAAAGGCGAATATCTGCTCGTGTTCGATCCGCTCGACGGCTCGTCGAACATCGACGTGAACATTTCGGTCGGCACGATCTTCTCGGTACTGCGCTGCCCTGCGGGTGTCGAGAATCCGGACGAAAAGGCGTTCCTGCAGCCGGGCACGCAACAAGTCGCCGCGGGCTATGCCGTGTATGGTTCGAGCACGATGCTCGTGCTGACGCTCGGCGACGGCGTTTACGCATTCACGCTCGATCGCGAGCTCGGCAGTTTCGTGCTGACGCAGAGCCGCATGCAGATTCCGGCGGACACGCGCGAATTCGCGATCAATATGTCGAACCAGCGCCATTGGGAAAAACCGATGCAGCGTTATATCGACGAATTGCTCGCCGGCAAAACCGGAGCGCGCGGTGTCGATTTCAATATGCGCTGGGTCGCAAGCATGGTGGCGGACGTGCACCGCATCCTCACGCGCGGCGGCATTTTCATCTATCCGCGCGATCTCAAGGACGCGTCGAAGCCCGGCAAGCTGCGCCTGATGTACGAAGCCAATCCGATGGCGTTGATCGTCGAGCAGGCCGGCGGCGCGGCGACGACCGGGGTCGAACGCATTCTCGACGTGCAGCCGACTTCGCTGCACCAGCGTGTGCCGGTGTTTCTCGGCTCGAAGAATGAGGTCGACCGCGTCACGGCCTATCACCGCGAAGCGCGGGCGTGACCGGCGACTTCATCGAGCTGTACGAAAACGCGCTGGCGCCAGCGCAATGCGCTGCGCTGATCGAGCAGTTCGAGCTAAGCGGCGAAGCCGTGCGCGGCCAGACCGGGGGCGGAGTCGACCTGCAACTGAAGGACAGTTGGGACATCACGATCAGCGGCAAGCCACAGTGGCAGGACGCCGAGACCACACTGAATCGCGCGATGCTGCTCGGCCTGCTGCGCTATGCGCGTTGTTACCCCCATTTCTTGCTGGCGCCGCTGCGGCTGAAACGCAAGATGCCTGATGGCGCGCTAATGCCCCTCGATGCCGATTCGATCGCGGCAATGAACGATGCCGAGCTGCAGGCATTGGTGATGAAGGTATTCCGTCCCGGCTCGATCAATTTGCAAAAGTACATCGCCGGTATCGGCGGCTATCCGTACTGGCACAGCGAGCTGTATCCGAAGACGGGCAATGACGAGACGCTGCATCGCACGCTGCTCTGGTCGGTGTATTTGAACGACGGCTTCAGCGCCGGCGAAACCGAATTTCTGCATCAGCAACGCAAGATCGCGCCGGAAACCGGCGCGCTGCTGTTCGCGCCGGCGGCGTTCACGCATACGCACCGCGGCAATCGACCCGAAGGCCGCGACAAGTACATCGCGACATCGTGGGTGCTGTTCCAGAGCGCGCAGGCGTTATATTCGTGAGTTCGCCCGACTTCATCGAAACCTACGACGACGCGCTCGCACCCGCGGCTTGCGCGAAGTTGATCGAGCGCTTCGAAGCCAGCAGCGAAGCACATCGGGGCGAAACCGGCAGCGGCGTCGATCTGCGCTACAAGAACAGCTGGGACATTACGATCAGTAACGGCAAGCAATGGGCCGATGCCGAGAGTGCGCTCAACGCTGCCATGTTCGCCTGCCTGCTGCGTTATCTGCGCAAGTACGCCTACAGCGTGCTCGCGCCGGTGTGGCTACGCTTGCCCGATCCCGTGACCGGCGAGAAAAAGGAACTCGATCCGGCTGGCTTGATGGCGCTGCCAGACGAGATCCTGAAAGCGGTTGCCATGAAGTTGTTCCGTCCCGGCGCGATCAACTTGCAAAAATATCTCGCCGACCAGGGCGGCTATCCGCGCTGGCACTGTGAGGTCGCCCCCAACGCCGACAATTTCGAGTCGCTGCACCGCAGCCTGCTGTGGACGGTCTATCTCAATGACGGTTTCGCCGAGGGTGAAACGGAGTTCTTCTACCAACAGCGCAAGATCACGCCGCGCACCGGTACGCTGCTGATTGCGCCGACCGCGTTCACGCATACGCACCGCGGCAACATGCCCAAGCATCGCGACAAATACATCGCAACGTCCTGGGTTTTGTACCGTCGAGCGCAATAACGCTCGTCAATCGCTGCGCAGCAGTAGCTTGTACGCCGGATTCCCGCTCTCGTCGCGATACGCGTAACCGAGCCGCTCGAGAAATTGATCGAACGCACTGCGGTCAGCCGGAGGCACCTGGATGCCGACGAGGATGCGGCCGTAATCCGCGCCGTGATTGCGGTAATGGAACAGGCTGATGTTCCAGGCCGGATCGAGCGCGTCGAGAAAGCGCGCGAGCGCACCGGGACGTTCCGGAAAGTCGAAGCGATACAAAAGTTCATCGTGCGCAAGATCGGCACGGCCGCCGATCATGTAGCGCAGATGCAGCTTGGCCAGTTCGTCGTGGGTCAGATCGAGCACACCAAAGCCGCCCGCCGCGATCGCGGCGGCGATACGTGCGGGCTCGTCGCGATCGCGCGTCTGGATGCCGACGAAAAGTTTCGCCTCACGCGGATCGCCGATGCGGTAGTTGAATTCGGTGATGCTGCGTCCGCCGAGCAGCGCGCAGAAGCGGCGGAAGCTGCCGCGTTCCTCCGGTATCGTCACGGCGAACAGCGCCTCGCGCGCCTCGCCGACTTCGGCGCGTTCGGCGACAAAACGCAGACGATCGAAATTGAGATTGGCGCCGCTCGCGATCGCGATCAGAGTCTGATCGTGCAGGCCTTCGCGTTCGACGTACTGCTTCACACCCGCAAGCGCGAGCGCCCCGGCGGGTTCGAGCATGCTGCGCGTGTCGGCAAAGCCATCCTTGATCGCGGCACATAACGCATCGGTGTCGACGCGCAGGATTTCGTCGACATGCGCGCGTGCGAGGCGCAGCGTTTCCTCGCCCGCGAGCTTGACCGCAGTACCGTCGGAAAAGAGTCCGACTTCGTCGAGCGCGACGCGCGATCCCTGCGCGAGCGAACGCGCCATCGCATCGGAATCCTCGGTCTGCACGCCGATGATCCTGATTTCAGGCCGCACCGCTTTCACGTACACCGCGACACCGGCGATCAGGCCACCGCCGCCGATCGGCACGAAGATCGCGTGGATCGGCGCCTGGTGCTGGCGCAGGATTTCCATCGCAACCGTGCCCTGCCCCGCGATCACCTCGGGATCGTCGAACGGATGCACTAACGTCATGCCGCGTTCGGAGCCGAGTTTCGTCGCCGCGTTGTAAGCGTCCGAATACGATTCGCCCGCGAGCACGATCTCGACCGCGTCGGCGCCGTGCGCCTTGACCGCATCGATCTTCACCTGCGGTGTAGTCACCGGCATCACGATCAGCGCCTGGATGCCGAGCCTGCGCGCGGCGAGCGCGACGCCCTGCGCATGATTGCCCGCCGATGCGGCGAACACACCGCGCGCGCGCTGTTCCTCGTTTAGCGAGGCAATCTTGTTGTACGCGCCACGCAGCTTGAACGAGAACACCGGCTGGTTGTCCTCGCGCTTGAGATAAACGCGGTTGCTCAAGCGCGCTGACAGGTTCGGCGCGAAGTCGAGCTCAGTCTCGCGCGCGACGTCGTAGACGCGGGCGGTCAGGATGCGGCGCAGGTAGTCGTTGGCGCTGGCGCTCATCGGCTCAGAATAACAGACGAAGCGGCATTCTAGACGTCTAAACGAAAAAGTCCCCTTGCGGCGTCGGCGCGCGCGGCAGGCGGAACAGGCGCGTATCGAGCGTGATCGCGCGCGTGCGATCGATACCATGCTTGCGGCATACAAGACGGAAACGCTGGCGGATCAACTCCGCGAATTCGCCCTCGCCGCGCATGCGCGAACCGAAGTTCGGATCGTTGTCGCGGCCGCCGCGCATCTGCCGGATCAGGCTCATCACGTGCTCGGCGCGCTCGGGTACGTTGAGTTCGAGCCATTCGCGAAACAGATGCTTGATCTCGTACGGCAGGCGCACGACGGTGTAACCGGCCGCGCGCGCACCGCCAGCAGCCGCGGCTTCGACGATGCCTTCGATGTATTTGTCCGTGACCATCGGAATGATCGGCGCGACCATCACCCCGCAAGGCACGCCGGCAGCATTGAGCGTTTCGATCGCCTTGAGGCGACGGTGCGGCGCGCTCGCACGCGGCTCAAGCGTCGACGCGAGGCGATTGTCGAGCGAAGTGACCGAGACGAAGATGTATACCAGTCGCTTCTGGGCGAGATCGACGAGCAAGTCGATGTCGCGCTCGACCAATGCGTTCTTCGTGACGATCGTGAACGGATGATCGTGCTCGGCCAGCACTTCGATGATCGAACGCGTGATGCGATAGCGCCGCTCGATCGGCTGATACGGATCGGTGTTCGCGCCGAGATTGATCGGCGAGCAGACGTAGCCAGGCTTGGCCAGTTCCTTGCGCAGCAGTTCCGCCGCATTGGTCTTGGCGAACAGCTGGGTCTCGAAATCGAGACCCGCCGAGAGATTGAGATAGCCATGCGAGGGCCGCGCATAGCAGTAAATGCAGCCGTGCTCGCAACCGCGATAGGCGTTGATCGACTGGCTGAAATGGATATCGGGTGAATCGTTGCGGCTGATGATCGAACGCGCGCGTTCCTCAGTTACATGCGTTTCGGGACGTGAGGCGGGTTCCGCGTCGGGAATCCAGCCGTCGTCCTCGCGCGTGCGCACGCGCGACTCGAAGCGTCCCTCCGGATTCGACGGTGCACCGCGACCCTTGATGCGCACAGGCACATCGCTTCGATCGGTGTAGTCGGGTTTGTCCTCGCGTTGCATGACGCGAGTATGCGCCGAACGCGTCTCAGCGTTTGCGAACGCCTGGCCTACTCCTCGTCGAGTTCGGCAAAACGCGCGGCGAGAAAATCGATCAGCGCGCGCACCGATGGCAGCAAGCCACGGCGCGAAGCGAACACCGCGTGCACGATCTCCTTGCGCGGCGCCCACTGTTGCAGCACGCGCACGAGTTCGCCGCGCGCGAACTGCTCGCTGATCATCATGCGCGGCAACTGCACGATGCCGACACCGGCGACCGCTGCCGCGCGCAAGGCGAACATGCCGCGCGTGATCAGGCGCGGACGATGACGGATCGCCGCGTGCGCACCATCGGGGCCTTCAAGGTTCCACACATGCTCTGCTTGGGGCACGCCAAGGTCCAGACTCGGCAGCCGCACCAGATCCGCGGGCACCATCGGCGTGCCGTACTGCTCGAGCAGACGCGGACTCGCGACGAGACACTGGCCGCGCTCCGCGAACACGCGCATCACGAGATCGGTGTCTTCGAGCGGCGGCGGACGCACACGCAGCGCAATGTCGATGTTCTCGCCAATCACGTCGACGCGGCGGTTGGTCGCATCGAGATGCACCTCGACCTGCGGATGGGCGACCATGAACGCTGCGATCATCTCGCCGACGCGCACGTCGAGCAGGGCGACCGGACACGAGATTCGTACGATGCCGCGCGGTTCGGCGCGCAACACCTCGATTGCTTCCTGCGCAGCCTCGGCCTCGACCAGCATCGCCTTGCAATGCGCGTAATAGGTCTGCCCGACCTCGGTTGTCGAAAAATGCCGCGTCGAGCGTTGCAGCAGGCGCACGCCGAGACGCTGTTCGAGCAGCGCGATGCGCCGGCTCAGCTTGGACTTGGGCATGCCAAGCGCGCGGCCGGCCGGGGCAAATCCGCCGTACTCCACGACGCGAGCGAAGTAGTACAGATCGTCGAGATGTGGCGTTTCAGCGTTCATAAAATAGGACTCTGAGACTGATTTTGCGCGACTACCGGCGCCAATGTCCTGAATATATCTTGCTCGCATCGAAGGGGCCATCGCCCCGAATGGAGACGGATATGAAGAAGATTCTCGGCATCTACAGCGCGCCGCGCGGTCATTGGGTCGGCGACGGTTTCCCCGTGCGCTCGCTGTTTTCCTACGACAACCTCGGCCAGCACCTGAGCCCGTTCCTGATGCTCGACTACGCCGGTCCTGCGCAATTCGCGCCCGCATCGCAGAAGCGTGGCGTCGGTGTGCATCCGCACCGCGGTTTCGAGACCGTGACCATCGTCTACCAGGGCGAAGTCGATCATCGCGATTCGACCGGCGCGGGTGGCCATATCGGCCCGGGCGACGTGCAGTGGATGACGGCGGCGTCGGGCATCCTGCATGAGGAATTTCATTCCGAGGCGTTCACGCGCAACGGCGGCACGCTCGAAATGGTGCAGCTGTGGGTGAATCTGCCGGCGAAAGACAAGAAGGCCGACGCGGGTTATCAGACCCTGCTCGACAAGGACATTCCCACGGTCGCGCTTGCCGACGACGCGGGGCGCGTGCGCGTGATTGCGGGCGAGTTTGAAGGCTTTCGCGGCCCGGCAAACACGTTCACTCCGATCGATGTCTGGGATGTGCGCCTCAACCAGGGACACAGCACTCGCCTGCAGGTACCGGATGGTCACACGCTCGCGCTAGTCGTGCTGAAGGGCACGGTGCAGATCAATGGCGATGCGCTCGCACGCGAGGCGCAGCTGGTGCAGTTCGATCGCGGCGGCAGCGAGATCGTGATCGAAGCGAACAGCGATGCGACCTTGTTGCTGCTCGCGGGTGAGCCGATCGACGAGCCGATCGTCGGCTACGGCCCGTTCGTGATGAACACGCAGGCCGAAATCGCGCAGGCGATGACCGATTTCAATAGCGGCAAGTTCGGGCGCATGTGAGCCCGGACCCGCCAACCGCAACCATTGCAGCAGGAGAAGACGTCATGACCAGCGAAGCGATCCGTGATCCAGTGAAAGACCATCTCTTGACCCCGCAAAATGCGGCGTTCGTCATCATCGACTACCAGCCGGTGCAGGTGAACTCGATCGCCTCGATGGACCGGCAGCTGTTGGTCAACAATATCGTTGGCACATCAAAGGCGGCCGTCGTCTACGGATTGCCGATCGTGCATTCGACGGTCAACGTGAAGACCGGCCTCAACAAGCCGCCGATCCCTCAGCTGCGCAAGGTGCTCGACAAGTTCCCGACCTACGACCGCACTTCGATCAATTCATGGGAAGACGTCGAGTTCCGCAAGGCGGTCGAAGCGACCGGTCGCAAGAAGCTCATCATGACCGCGCTGTGGACCGAGGCCTGCCTCACCTTTCCGGCGCTCGATGCCCTGAGCGAGGGTTACGAAGTGTACGTCGTGATCGATGCGGTCGGCGGCACTTCGGTCGCCGCGCACGAAGCCGCGCTGCGCCGCATCGAGCAGGCCGGCGGCAAGATGATCAGCGTGGCGCAGCTGTTCTGCGAACTGCAGCGCGACTGGCAGCGCAAGGAAACCGTGCCGGATTTCATCAAGCTGTTCATCGAAACCGGCGGCACCGCGGGAATCCAGTTTTCCTACGATCGCAGCGAATAGTTCCGACGCCGACGCGACCAAAGAAAACGCGGTCTTCGCAAGATGGCCGCGTTTTTGTGTGTCGACGCAAAGGCGTCATCAATGCTTGGCGTACATCGCCATCACGTCGCGTCTCAGCGCCTGCTGACTTTCGCCGCGGCTGTAGAACATGTGGCCGCCGGGATAGCTCTTCACCTGCACGCGGCTCGGATCGCCCATCAACGGCATCTGGTCGACGATCAAGCGCGAGGCCATGAACGGGCACGACAGATCGCCCCAGCCGTGCACAATCAGCACCTGCAGCTTGGGATCGATCGCGACGGCCTGGCGCAGCTGCGGCACCGAACCGCGCTCTTCCTCGCCCTTGCCGCGATCCCAGGCGCCGTTCACTTCATAGCTCAGCGCGTTGTAACGACCGGCATATTTCCAGCCGACCGTGTGCGTGACGAAGTCGACCATCGCCGTCGTCGTCGGTGCGATGATCGAATCGAGCAGCGGATCATTGGTGCGCTGCTCGGGCGCGAACGGAAACGGATCCCATTCGGTCACATTGGCATCGTAGCGGCTGCCGAGTTTGCCTTCGTTGCGGAACACCTCGCGCAGGAAGGCCTGTGTTTCCAGGCGCCCGCCGGCGCGTCGCACGAAGGCCGGATCGAGACCGGACAATTCGGTGACGCGCTTGACGATGCGCTCGACCGCCTGTGGATCGGAGCGGCCCTTGAGGATATCGGTGACGTAGTCGCCGCGCGTGTATTCGACGATCTGGTTCATCGTCGCATCGGTCAGCTTGTTCTGGCGTTCGAGATTCGCGGCGGCGATCGTCGGCAATGTGAGCATCCACGGCAACGGAGAGATATCGCCATTGTCGTAGGCGCTCGGCTCGAGATAGGGCGAGACGAGCACGAGACCGTTCATTGCCACGCCGAGCCGTGTCTGCAGGAAGTGCGTGATACGCGGCCCGCGGAAGCCGCCATAGCTTTCGCCAGCGAGATATTTTTTCGACATCAGCCGGTTGTTCTTGACCAGCCAGTCGTACACGATGCGCGAGAGGTATTCGATATCGGTCTGCGTCGTGTAGAAATGCTTCTTCGTCTCTTCCGCGTCGACGCGCGAGCGCGAGAAGCCGGTGCCGACCGGATCGATGAAGACGAGATCGGTGAAGTCGATCCAGCTGCCGGGATTGTCGAGCGCGGTCGCCGGATCCGACGGGCTGTTGCCCTCGGCGCCGAATTGCACACGCTTGGGGCCGAGCGCGCCGAGATTGAGATAGACCGATGAGGCGCCCGGTCCGCCGTTGAGCGCGAACGTCACCGGCCGATTCGCGCCCGGCATGGTGTAGGCGATGTACATCACATCGGCGATGGTCTTGCCCTTTTCGTCGAGCACCGGCAGCGAACCGACCGTCGCGTCATAGGCGATCGTCTTGCCACCGACCACGGTGCTCTGACGCACGGTCTTGTCGGCGGGGAACGGCGGCAGCTTGAGCTCGTCGGTTTTGGCCTCGGTCTTGGCGTCCTTGGTTTCCTTGGCGCCATCTTTGTCGGCGGCAAAAACAGGCGCGGCCGCGGTGGCCACGATCAGACTCGCGGCGAACAGCGCCGCTCGGCTCAGCTGCAACATGATCATTCCCCGAAACTTGCGAACGAAGCACGCAGCATAGCGCCGCCGCGCGCCGGCGAGATATGCCGAAAGGGATGGTCGGTCAAGCCGAAAGTCGCGGCGGACTGGCGGTTGGTTCCACGCTGCCCGTCAGCCGCCGCCAGATGCGCGCGAGGAAGCGGAACAGCTTCGGGATCAGCCAGATCGCCAACGCGATGAATGCGGCGAGCAACACGAGAAACACAAGCGGGTGATGGAACACGAGCCACAACCCGCCGAGCAGCATGCCTTCCTCGCCGAAGCTCGCGGTCCAGTTTGTGAAAGGCTCTGGCGAAGTATTGATCGCCGCGCGCGTGCCGGCCTTGGCGAAATGCGTGCTGCCGCTGATCGCGCCGCCGAGCAGGGCCGCGACCATCTGCAGCGCGGGCGTCGAATCGCCCATCGCGCCCCAGGCGAGCAGCGCGCCGATCGGGATGCGGATAAAAGTGTGGATCGAGTCCCAGACCGAATCGAAGCCGGGGATTTTGTCGGCAAGAAACTCCGCCACAGTCATGATGCCCGACGCGGCCAGCACCCAGTCGTGCTGCAGCACGAGCAGGTCGCTCGGCAGATGCACGTAGCCCAGACGTCCGAGCAGCCCGACGATGAATACCGCGGCGTAGAGGCGAATGCCGCTGGCCCAGGACAAACCTGCCGCCAATGCCAGTTGCTGCAACTGTTCCATAGCGACTCCGACGCCGCTGTCAGGTGATGCGGCGCATTCTTGATATGCGATCATGAACCGCCGATGATCGTGACACGCGATGCATTTCGCGGCTGGCGTTTGCGTCAGCATACGCTCGCTTGCGCGCTCGCGCGAGGCGCCGAATCGACCGGAGGAATGTATGCGCTGGGTGTTGCTGCTGCTGTCGCTGATAGGATTCTTTGTCGCGTTCACGACCCATTCGCCGGGCGTTCTGGGCTTCGGTCTGCTGGTTGGTATCGGTGGCGCGTTCGGCTTCGTGCTGGCGCTCGCCGCATCGCGCATCTCGGCCAATGCGCAGCCCGAAGCAACCATGATCGCAAGTCCGGAAGTCAGCGCGCTGCGTAAGCGCAAATTGCAGGAACAGGGACGCAAGGTCGCGGCATCCGCGATTTCGTCGCCAGCGGCGGAAGACGAAGACTGAGCGACTTACCTGCCGTTCCGCTGCGGATCCGCATAATCGGCGCGCGGTCATCCGATCGCCATGCAGGAGGTCCGACATGGGATTTCTGATTTTTCTGATCGTGGGTGCAGTAGCGGGCTGGCTCGCCGGTGTCGTGGTCAAGGGCGGCGGTTACGGGCTTATCGGCGACATCGTCCTCGGCATCCTTGGCGGCGTGATCGCCGGCTGGCTGTTCGGGCATCTCGGCATCTCGCTCGGCGGCGGCCTCCTCGGCCAGATCATTTCCGCCGCGATCGGTGCGGTGATCCTGCTGCTGGTGATTCGCTTGATAAAACGCGCCTGAAGTCGAAAGCCTCAAAAAAATGAGGCCGGGTTTCGCCCGGCCTCCTGTTTCGTCGCGTCTGTGTCTCGTTATTTTGAAATATCGACGTCCTTGGTTTCCTTGAGGAACAAGGTGCCGATGATGAACGTGCCTGCGGCGACGATTACCGGATACCACAGACCCTGATACTGATTGCCGCTCGAAGCGACCATCGCAAACGCGATGAACGGCAGGAATCCGCCGAACCAGCCATTGCCGATGTGATACGGCAGGCTCATCGAGGTATAGCGGATGCGCGTCGGGAACCGCTCGACCAGCCAGGCCGCGATCGGTCCGTACACCATCGTTACCAAAATCACGAGATAGAGCACGAGCAGAAACACCATCGGCTTGTTGATCGCCGCATCGTCCGCCTTGGCCGGATAACCGGCGGCCTTGAGCGCCGCATCGACTTGCGCGCCGAAGTCCTTGGCCTTGTCCTTGGCGTCGGCAGCGGTGCCGTCGTAACCGGAGATCGGCGCGGAATTGCCGAATCTCACGCTCGCGATCGTGCCGGCGGGCGCGGCTTCCTTGGTATACGACACACCCGCCTTGACGATCTTGCTTACCACGACGTCGCAAGTACTGGTGAACTTCGACGCGCCGACCGGATCGAACTGCGGCGTGCAATTTGCTGGATCTGCGGTGATGATGACAGGACTGTTCGCGGTGGCCGCCTCGAGCGCCGGATTGGCATAGTGCGTGATCAACGAGAACACGGGGAAATAGGTTAGCGCAGCGAGCAGGCAACCGGACATGACGATGACCTTGCGCCCGATCTTGTCTGACAGCACGCCGAACACGATAAAGCCGACTGAGCCGATCAACAGCGCTGCGGCGACCAAGGTGTCCACCGTGTTCGCATCGACTTTGAGTGTCGTGCCGAGAAACGCGCGCACATAGAACTGGCCGCCATACCAGACCACGGCCTGGCCCGCCGTCGCGCCGAGCAGGGCGAGCAATACGATCTTGCCATTCGCCCAGTTGCCGAACGACTCGGTCAGCGGCGCTTTCGACGTGCGCCCCTCGGCTTTCATCTGCTGGAACAAGGGAGATTCGCTCAGCTGCAGGCGGATGTATACCGAGATCGCGAGCAGCAGGATCGAAACCCAGAACGGCACACGCCAGCCCCAGCTGTCGAACGTAGCCTTGTCCATGCTGTTGCGCACGATCAGCAGCACGATCAGCGACAGGAACAGACCTAGAGTCGCCGTGGTCTGGATCCAGCTCGTGTAAGCGCCGCGCTTGCCCGGCGGCGCGTGCTCGGCGACATAGGTCGCGGCGCCGCCATACTCGCCGCCGAGCGCCAGGCCCTGCAGCAAGCGCAGGCTTATCAGGATGACTGGAGCCGCAATGCCCAGCGTCTGGTAGGTCGGGACGAAGCCGACCAGCGCCGTCGACACGCCCATGATTACGATCGTGATCAAAAAAGTATACTTGCGTCCGATCAGATCTCCGAGGCGGCCGAACACGAGGGCGCCGAACGGGCGCACGGCAAAGCCTGCGGCGAACGCGAGCCAGAGGAAGATGATCCTGGTCGTCTCGTTGAATCCGGTGAAGAAGTTCGCGGCGATGGTCGTACCGAGCGCGCCGTAAAGATAGAAGTCGTACCACTCGAATACCGTGCCGAGACTCGAGGCCCCGATCACGCGTACATGGCTGCTAGTCAAACTGCCGGCAGTCGTCACGCTCGCCATTGCGATCTCCCCAATTGGTGGATACGGATCGTCCGCCGCGCAACGCCGCGGACGCATTGCTGGTTTCCCACAAGCCGCTTATAAGGCATTTACACGCGCTATTCACGTCATGCAGCAACATTTTCTTTTTCACTAGCCTCGTACTCGCCGCCGCATTCGTCGCAGTACCAAGCACACGACACCGGCGCAGTGTTACAACATCATGACAACGTGTCGAAATACCGGCGCAATTGCACTAAAGTTCCTGTCCCGATTCGGCACCGCGTGCACAGTGGAACGGGTCGAAGAAAGATCGGCATCGCAATGAGGAGATCTAGCGCATGAGCAAGCCCTATCCGGTTTCTGACACTGCCGCTGCGGGCGCCCGCATCAAGGCCGCCGACTACGAAAAGCTCTACACCGAATCGGGAGCCGACCCGGAAGGTTTCTGGGGCCGCGTCGGCAAGCGCCTGGACTGGATCAAGCCCTACACGAAAGTGAAGGACGTTTCGTTCAACGCGAAGAACCTGCATATTCGCTGGTTCCACGACGGCGAATTGAATCTTTCCGCGAACTGCCTCGATAGGCATCTGGCCGTGCGAGGCGACAAGACCGCCATCCTGTGGGAAGGTGACGATCCGAACGAATCCCGGCACATCAGCTATCGCGAACTGCATGCACAGGTGTGCCGCGCGGCGAACCTGCTGAAGAACCTCGGCGTCAAGAAAGGCGACCGCATAACGATCTATCTGCCGATGATTCCCGAGGCAGCGGTCGCGATGCTCGCCTGCGCGCGCATCGGTGCGATCCATTCGGTCGTGTTCGGCGGCTTTTCGCCCGACTCGCTCGCCGGACGCATTTCCGATTGTGCGTCGAAGCTCATCATCACAGCCGACGAGGGTCTGCGTGGCGGCAAGAAAGTGCCAC
>CAZDWH010000056.1:0-16488 GCA_964509025.1 uncultured Rhodanobacteraceae bacterium | reverse complement strand
CGAAATCGGTCGCCGCGCCGGCGCCCGAGGCCGGCGGCGAAACGCACGCGGCCAAGCTGCTCAATCGCGTCAACCCGGCGTATCCGTCTGACGCGGTGCGTAATCGCCAGGAAGGCTGGGTAGAGGTGGCCTTCACCGTGAATACCGAAGGTCGCGTCAAGGACGTCTCCGTGGTCGGTTCAAGCCCGCCGCGCGTGTTCAACGCCTCTGCGGTTCGTGCGGTGGAAGGATGGACGTTCTCGCCACGCATGGAGAACGGCAAACCGGCGGAGCAGCAGATTCGCACGCGTCTCGAATTCAAGCTCTAAGCAAACCTTGGATCACCCCGATCCGCCGTCGGCTCGCGCCGGCGGCGGATTTTTATTGCGCCGGTCCCGTTCGCTCCGGAGTGAGCCGTCAGCGCCCGCCAGCGGCGACGCGTGCGCGCTTCGCCGGCGTTTCCGGCACGTCGATGCCGGCCCAGTCGACTTCGGGCAAGCCGAGGTAGCGATCGAGCAGCATCGGCAGCAGGCCGATCGGCACGGCCGATTCGCAGTTCCACAACATCACCGCGCCGAACTTCTGCTGCGGCAGAAAGGCGATCATCGAGCGATAGCCGCGCACCGCGCCGGCGTGGAAGATCAACGTTTCGCCGGCGTAATCGAACACGCGCCAGCCGAGCGCGTATTGCGTCTCGCTCACGCGCACGCGGCGCCACGGCGCGCTGTGGCGCTCGATCGGCGTCGCGATCTGCGGCGTGTGCAGCGTTTGCAGCAGTGTCGGCGACAGCACTTCGGGGCGTCCGCCCATCTGCGCGATCAGCCACTGCGTCATGTCCTTGATGCTGGCGTTGACGCCGGCGGCCGGCGCGACGTGATAGTAGGCATCGTCGTTCTCGAACGGCACCCAGCCGCCGCGCGCATGCGCGTGCGGGCGCGCCCAGCTCGCGCTCGACTCGAGCCCGGCCTTGCCGTAGGTCGCCGTGGTCATGCCGAGCGGATGGAACAGGCGCTTTTCGACCTGGTGCGGAAAGAAATCCCCGGTCATCGCATAGATCACGTCGCCGATCAGCGAATAGGTGATGTTCTGGTAGCCGTAACATTCGCCGACGCCGCAGGTCAGCGGCACTTCGCGCAGCTTGTCGACCAGCACGGGATAGGGTTCATCCGCTTCGAGCATGCGGTCGTAAGTGTTATGCGGCAGGCCGACGCGCTGGCTCAGGATGTCGCGCACCGACAGTTTGTCGCTCGCGCTCGTGTCGTTGAGTTCGAATGCCGGCACGACTTCGGCGACGCGCGTGTCCCATTTGAACACACCCTCGTCGATCAACAGCCCGGCGAGCGCGCTGGCGAAGGCCTTGGACAGCGAGGCCAGGCGGAACACCGTGTCCGGCGTCACCGGCGCGCCGCTGTTCACGTCGGTATAGCCGATGCCACGCTGCAGCAGCACCTCCTTGTCCTTGACGACGGCGACGGCGAGACCCGCGACGCGTCCGGATCCGGCAACCTGATCGAGCAGCGCGTTGAAGTCGCGCACCGTCGCGGCGGCGTCGCCGGGCGTGTGTACCGCGGCGCTTCTCGGCACGGGCGCTGCGGAGTTCTGGCTTGCGGGCGCGGATTTGCCGGGGTGAGTCCTGCTGCGCGCGACGCCTTCGAGCGGCGCGGTGGTGATCAGCAAGCTGGCGATCAGCAGCGCAGTTTTCTGCAGCGGCATGGAGTCTTCATCGAGGCGGCAATCCCTTGGTTCTTGTGGCGCGGATGCATACCGACATCGCGCTGTGCTGTTTCGCACATGGGCTTCCGCGCAGGGTACGTTCGCCCGTTGAACCTGCGTGGAAACTCCGCGCGGGATTCTAGCGCCAAACTTCCGTTAAAAGTGTTAGGCGCAAACGAAGCGCCAACCAGTTGTCGGTTTTCCCTGCGCGCTCATGGTGCACGCGTCGGAGGCGCGGAGCTTAGCGTGCGAGCATGAACTCCGCCGCCTGCTCGGCGATCATGATCGTCGGCGCATTAGTGTTGCCGCCGGGCAGGCAAGGCATCACCGAGGCGTCGACCACGCGCAGGCCGGGCACACCATGCACGCGCAGCTCCGGATCGACCACGGCGAGCGCGTCCCGGCCCATGCGGCAGGTGCCGACCGGGTGGTAGATCGTCTCGGCCTTGCGCCGGATGAAGGCGACGATGTCGGCATCGTGCTGCGCGTTCGCGCCGGGGAAGACTTCCTCGCCGCGGTAGGCGTCGAACGCCTGCGCCGCGAAAATCTCGCGCGACAGTTTCACGCCTTCCATCAGCATCTTCAGGTCGTAGCCGCCGGTGTCGCTCAGGTAGTTGCCATGGATCAGCGCCTTCGCGGCGGGATCGGCCGAGGCGAGTTTGATCGCGCCGCGACTCTTCGGCCGCAACGCGCAGGCGTGCAAGGTGAAGCCATAGCCCGGCAGGCGATGGCGGCCGTGATCGTCGAGCAGGGCGGGCACGAAATGGAACTGCATGTCGCAGCGCGCGTCCTCGGCGTGGCGCGTGCGCACGAAGCCACCGCTCTCGGCGATATTCGAAGTACCTGGTCCGTCGCGTTGCGTCAGATATTTGAACAGCACAGCAAGATCGTTGAGGCGGTCGTAGCTGACCGGCTGCGTCGAGTTCTGCAGGGTGCAGATGTCGAGATGATCCTGCAGGTTCGCGCCGACGCCAGGCAGGTCGCGTTCGACGCGGATGGCGTGTTTGCGCAGTTCGTCGGCGGGGCCGATGCCCGACAACATCAAGAGCTGCGGCGAGTTGATCGCGCCGCCGCAGAGAATCACTTCCTTCGCCTCGGCGCGCGTCAGGCGTCCGTGATGGCGGTAATCGACGCCGACGGCGCGGTGGCCGTCGAACAGCACGCGCTGCGTCTGCGCGCGCGTCAGCACGGTCAGGTTCGCGCGCGCGCGTACGGGATGCAGATACCCTGCCGCGGTCGAACAACGCACGCTGTTGCGCAGCGTGGCCTGGTAGTAGCCCACGCCTTCCTGCTGCGCGCCGTTGAAATCGGGATTGAGCGCGTGGCCGCACTCCTGCGCCGCAGCGAGGAAGGTGTCGGTCAACACATTGCGATAGCGCAGATCCTGCACGCCGAGCGGACCGCCCGTGCCGTGCAGCGCGTCGGCGCCGCGCGTGTTGTCCTCGGCGCGCTTGAAATAAGGCAGCGCGTGCTGCCAGTCCCAACGTTCGTCGCCGACGAGGCGTGCCCATTCGTCGTAATCGCGTGCGTCGCCGCGGATGTAGCACATCGCGTTGATCGAGCTCGATCCGCCGAGCACCTTGCCGCGCGGCCACCACAGGCGGCGGTTGTCGAGCTGCGCTTCGGGCTCGGTGGAATAATCCCAGTTCACGCCTTTCTTGCCGACCAGCTTGGCCAGACCCGCGGGCATATGGATGAACGGATGCCAGTCGCGCGGACCGGCTTCGAGCAGCAGCACGCGGTGGTTCGGATTTGCGCTCAGGCGATTGGCGAGCACGCAGCCCGCCGAGCCCGCGCCGACGATTACATAGTCGTAGGTCATGCCGATTTTCGGGATTTGGAGCGAGAGGGTTGGGCGAGGCTACGGCGCCCGGGTAGAGCAGATGCTCCATCGCAGCGCAGCACGAGCCTGTCTCAAAATCTGCTGGCTACGATTTTCAGGCTGGTTTTCAGGCGAGAATTTCGACGCGATCGCCCGCTCGCAGCACGCCCGTACCGCGCGGAATCAGGTTTTGCCCGAACGTCACGCCCTCGTCGCTGCGACGATACGAGATCAGCGTGCGCAGCGGCTCGCCCGACGGATCGCGCGCGCCGCGCGTGAAGTCGACCGTGGTAAACACGCAGCGCACGCAGGATTTGGCGACTTCGAATTCGACCGCGCCGATGCGGATGCGCTTCCAGCCGTCTTCCGCGTGCGGCGCCGTACCCGCGACGACGAGGTTCGGACGGAAGCGCAGAATCGGCACCGGCTGCGCGAGCTTGCTGTTGAGCAGGTCGAGCGCCGCTTGCGAAATCAGCAAGATGGGAAAACCGTCGGCGAAGCTGACTTCGTCGGCGTCGGTGCCGTAGCGACCCTCGTACTTGGCCTTCAGCGCACGGCGGCAGTCGGCGTCCATATGCACCAGGCGCACGGCCTTGCCGAGAAATGCGCTGAGCCATGCATGCGCTGCATCCGATGCAAGTCGCGGCGCAACCGCGGCGCCCCAGACCGACGACGCCACGCGCGGCACGGTCGCATTCGGCGGATCGACGCGGAGGGACGGCATGCCTGGCGCATCCAGGCGCAACGCTTCGCCGTCGGGGATCGCGCGGATCAGGGTCAGGCGTGCTTCTTCGCGACCGGTAACGAATTTGTCGTTGGTATCGACCAGCATCCAGCGCCGGTCGCGTGAGAGACCGCGCGTTTCGACTTGCGCCTGTTCGAGCGCGAGCGGCGCGCCGGACTTGAGCGGGTAGATATGAATTGAGCTGAGGGTCGTTTGCATGCCGATAGCCTAGGGCCTGTTCACACTAAACCAGGCGGATCGCGTTGCTCGTGCGTGGCTGCCAGACGAGGTGCGTGCCGCAGGCGATAGTCATTCTATCGCCAAGGTGCGCGCCGATGGATGGCGGCCACCCAAGAGCAACCCTTCGGGACGAGGCCCTTTGCCTGCATCGCCGCAGCGGCGCTCGCTCATGTACGTCAAGTACACATCGCTCTCGCCACCTTGCGCTACAGGCAAAGGGCCGGCGTCGCGACCGTCTGGTTTAGTGTGAGCAGGCCCTAACCGAAGCCTTCGACTTTGCTGCGTGCCGGTGTGCGCGCAGGCAACGGGGGAGCTCGTCATTGAGCGCGCGTGGCGGCGTGCTACCCTTTGCCGCCCGCCGCCTGGAATAGCCACGTTTTGAGCGCAGCCCCCGCCGAACGCCCCGCAACCCGCTTTGCCTGGCTGCTCGGCGTCAAACGCCACGAATGGCCGGCGCTGATCGTCGCGTTCCTGTATTTTTTCTGCGTGCTCGCGGCGTATTTCGCAATCCGTCCGGTGCGCGATCAGTTTCCAGCCGAGATCGGCTCGCACGAACTGCCGTTCTTCTACGGCGTAGTCTTCGTCGTAATGCTGTTGCTGACGCCGTTGTACGGCAAGCTCGTGGCGCGCTATCCACGGCGCTGGTTTGTACCCGCCGTGTACGCGCTATCCGCCTTGATCACGCTCGGTTTCATTCCGCTGTTTCAGTTGCAGGACGTGTTCGGCGTACGCACGCTCGGCTTGCTGTTCTTCGTCTGGGGCAGCGTGTTCAACCTGTTCGTGGTCGCGGTGTTCTGGAGTTTCATGGCCGACCTGTTCGATTCCGAGCAGTCGCATCGCCTGTTTCCAGTGATCGCATTCGGCGGCTCGCTCGGCGCGATCGCCGGACCCGCGTTGACCAATCGTCTGGTGCATCAGATCGGCGTTTCGGGACTGCTCGTGTTCACCGCGAGTCTACTCGCCTTGTCGATCGTCTGCGCCTTGTTGCTGTCGCGCTGGTCGCGGGCGCATCCTGTCGTGGGTGATGTGGATCGCGAGCAGCGCATCATCGGCGGCAGCATGTTCGCCGGCGCGCGGCGCACGCTGAGCTCGCCGTTTTTGCGCCGTGTCGCGCTGTTGATGTTGCTTGGCGATGCGGTCGGCACGATCGTTTACGCGCTGCTCGCCGATTATAGCCACGCGACCTATCCGACGCGTGAGGCGCGTATCGAATTCAACTCAGGCATCGATGTCATTACCAACCTGCTGCAGATGATCCTGCAGGTCACGCTGACACGCGGACTCATGGTGCGGCTTGGACCGCGCTATCCGATCGCGCTCGACGGCGTGATCAAGGCGGCGACGATGCTCGCGATGATCGCGTTCGGCGCGCCGTTCATCGCCGCGGTCGCGGTGGCGACGCGCGCGAGCGCCTATGGCGTGTTCAAGCCGGCCGCCGACAGTTTGTATACGCGGGTCGATGCGGAGATTCGCTACAAGGGCAAGAGCTTCATCGACACGACGGTGTGGCGCTTCGGCGACATAGTCATCACGCTCGGCTTCAACGGCCTCAAGGCGCTCGGCACGGCCTTGCCGGGTTTCGCGTTGATCGCGGCCGCCGGTGGCCTTGCCTCGGGCTGGATCGGCTGGCGTCTTGCGGCTGTACCGGAGCTTGCTGCGGACGCGACGCGCGACGGTGGCAAAACCTAGCTCGTCGCCGCTGCCGCGATCGTGCCGCCGGCCTGGCCAGCCTGATCGACTGTCAGATGCGGCAGTCCGAGCTCGCGCAGATAGGCGCCGCCATCTTCGGTGCCGAACAGCATCGCCAGCGTCGAAGCCGCGCCGGCGACTAGACAACTGTCGGCGATCACGCTGACGCTGGCAAAGCCCTGCACTGGCCAGCCCGTCGTTGCGTCGACGATATGCGAATAGCGCCGGCCGTCGACGATCAGTGCGCGCTCATAGTCGCCGCTCGTCGCGAGCCCGCCGCGCGCGAGTGCAATGCTCGCATAGACTTTTTCCGGTGCGCGCGGCGATTTGATCCCGGCGCGCCACGGGTGTCCGTCGGCATGAGCGCCGACGACGGCGAGATCGCCGCCGAGATCGACCACGCCATATGCCACGCCGGCTTCGCGGCAGATGGCCGCGGCGCGATCGGCTGCGTATTCCTTGACGATGCCGCCGAAGTCGATGCGCATGCCCTCACGCAGACGCAGATACGGACGCTTCCATGAGACGCGCGGCCAGCCTATGCGTGCGCGCGCTGCGGCGATTTCGTCCCTCGACGGCACGCAGCCACGCTGCGCGTCCCACAGCCGCGTCAGCGTGCCCGCGCTGATATCGAACTTGCCGGCACTTTGCTCGAACAGCGCGTCGGCGAAGTCGAGCAGATTCGCGGTTTCCTCGTCGACCGCGATCTCGCTCGCAGCCGCATCGGCACACAGGCGCGCGAGAAAATTATCGCTGCGGTAGTGCGAATATTTTTCATCGAGACGCGCGACTTCGGCAATGGCGAGGTTGGCTGCGCGCGCCGCCTCGTCGCCATTCCCTGCTTCGAGCTGGATCTCGCACGGGCAGCCCATGCTCGAAAACGGGAAGCGCTGCAAATGCATCCAGTCCATGCCGCAATGACGAGCTAGTCGAAACCGTAATCGAATCCCGCAAACGCGCGCGTGAATTTCACCAGCCCCGGCACGGGCGTATCGCGTCCGTCGAGTGCGAGGCCCTGCGCGCTGTGATAGCGCTCGGCGCCGAGCGAAAATTCCCAATGGCCGAAGCTCTTGCGCAGATTGATACTTGTGGAAAATGCGCCAAATGTGCCGAGGCGGTAATCGGCGGAGTAGTGCTGCGGCGTCGCGACGTTGACGAAGTACGGCGCATAGAAACGCGCCGCCGCCTGGCTGTAGTAGCGCAGCGCGGGAATCACGCGCCAGCCACCGGCGATGCTCTGGTACCAGGCCGCTTCAAGCGTATGCGAATGCACACCCCAGCTGTCCTGCGCGTAGCGGTAGTCGAGATGCAGCGCCGCGTCGATGCCGGCGAATGCGCGGCGCCAGCGCAGCAGCGCCGCGGCCTGCGCGCGCCGCTCGGGACGCTGCTCGGGCACGAGCCCGTCACTGTCGGCGAACAGCTTGTACGGATCGCTCAGATAACCGTGCTCGAGATTGACCTGCAGGCCAGCCTGCACGACGCTGTCGCGATCAAACACCAGGGCAAGGCTGCCGAAGGCGGACGCGGTGTTCTTGGTCGCGCGCACGATGCGATTGTTCGCGAGCGCATCGGTCGGCTCGATCAGGTCGTGCGAGTAGCTGCCGCCATAGCCGAGCGTCCAGGCTGGATTCAGGGCCTGGCTGCGCTCCGCACCCACGGCGAGCGCGCGATAGTCGCGCTCGCTCGAATACGAGGCGCTGTACGTCGCGTTCGTGCTCGTGTCGGGATTCTGCGTCAGCGCGGCGTTGAGTGCCGTGCGATGGTCGCGGATCGTGGCGCCGCTCAGCACCTGCACGGGCACGCCGTTCTTGTCCGGCAGCGCGAACCATGGCGACGAGCCCGACATCACCTCGTGCGTCGCATCGAGTTTGAGCGCGTAAGCGCCACCGGCGAACTTCGTGTCGAGATCGAACTGCTGCGACAGCACCCGATAGCGTGCGCCGTCGCCGATCACGCTTTTCGCGGCGAGCGCATCTTCGTCGTAGTCGGAAAAGCGATAGCTGACGCGGTTGTTCGTTTCATCCGCGGCTTTCGCGCATGTCGGTGGAACGAGCGTTGCCGCCGCGGCGAGAAGAGCGGTGAGCGAAGCTGCAGGGCGCACCATCAGTTGCACCCGCAGCCGCCGCCGGCTGCGCCGATTTGCCCGTTCGAGCCTTCCTTGCTGAAGTAGGCGTGCGCGCCCATCGCCGCCTGTGCGCGGTCGGGGTCCCAGCGCATGTCCCAACGCGCGAGGTGGCCGCGCTCCCAGGGCTGCACCGGCTTCGTCGCGCAACCGGCGAGCGCTGTCGCGATCACCATCGTGCCGATTGCCAAAGCCGTCGCCTTACTGCGCATGCGCCGCTTCCTTCGCGATTTTGCCGATCGTCATGCGCAGGGTATCGAGGTCCTGCGGTTTGAAGCCCGAATAGCTCAAGCGTATCACGCCCTTGCGATCGACCAGGTACGAAGTCGGCATGCCGATCAGGCCGAAACTTTGCGGTACGCCGCCGGCCGGATCGAGCGCGACCGGATAGTGCACGGCATGTTCGGCCAGAAATTTTTTCGCATCGGCCACGTTTTCATCGAGATTCACCGCGACGATCTCGAACTCGCTGCGCGGGAATTCCGCGTACAACTTGTCGTACTGCGGCAGCGCCTCGCGGCAGGGGCCGCACCACGAGGCCCAGAAGTCGATCAGCACGATCTTGCCGCGCAGTTCGGCCAGGTGCAGGCGCGTTTTGCTGTCGAGGCGCGGCAGATCGAAGTCCGGCGCGGGCGCGCCGACGCCGACTGCGTGCGCGAGCGGCACAAGCAGCAGTACAAGGATCAGCAATCCGGCTGCGCGGCGCGCGCGCCGGCCGATACCGGCGCGCAGAAAATGCACGGGCATCATGGACACGCCAATCCGTTGACGCTGGTGATGCGCTGGATCGGCATCGTGCCGCTCGGGAAGCCGGCCACGCCCGGATTCCAGGTCGCGGTGCCGGTGTTGCAGTCGGTGAAGCTGAAGGTCAACGTGCCGAACGCCGGCTTCGTGATCTTGGTCTTGTCGAAGTTCGGCGGGAACATGCCGCCCTGTGTCTGGTTCAGATTGACCGTTGCGCTGTTGCCGCTGATCGCGCCGTTGCTCAAGCCGCCGACCCACAGATTGTTGCCGCTGTTGTCGAACACGTACCAGTAGGCGAGCAACACATCGTTGCCCGATAGGTTGATCACTTCGAGATTGAAGCCGTGGCCCGATTGCGCCGGGTTGTACCACGAGCCGCTGATGCCCGGTGTAATCGCAAAGCTCGCCTGCGGCGCGGCGGTGACGGTGATCGTGCCGCGCATGCCCATGGCCTGATGCAGCTCGCAGTGGTAGCCGAAAGTGCCGGCGGTGTTGAATGGAATGGTTACCGACCAGCCGTTCGAGGACGGATTGCCGTTGCCGCCTTTGCCATCGCAGCCGTTGGCGCAGCGGAACAGGCCCGCGGTGTCGGACACGACATTGTGCGTACCGCCCGCGTTGATGAACGTGACCGTGTCGCCCGCTTGTATCGTGAAGTTCGCCGGCTGGAACATCAGCACGTCGGTCGTGCCATAACCACCGTAGCCGCCGCCCTCGACCACGCCACCGACCGTGACGGGATAATCCTTGCTCCACACGCCCGGCGCGGCGAGCGCGAGCAGGGCCGCCAGTATCCAACGTATCGTCGTTGTCATGATCGTGTTCCTCGTTCTGTCTAAAGCCGTCGCGCCCGTGGCGGACGCGACGGCGTGACGGCGCATCAAGGGCAGGCGAATCCGCTCACGCTGGTGATGCGCTGGATCGGCATCGTGCCGCTCGGGAAGCCGGCCACACCCGGATTCCAGGTTGCGGTGCCGGTGTTGCAGTCGGTGAAGCTGAAGGTCAACGTGCCGAACGCCGGCTTCGTGATCTTGGTCTTGTCGAAGTTCGGCGGGAACATGCCGCCCTGTGTCTGGTTCAGATTGACCGTTGCGCTGTTGCCGCTGATCGCGCCGTTGCTCAAGCCGCCGACCCACAGATTGTTGCCGCTGTTGTCGAACACGTACCAGTAGGCGAGCAACACATTGTTACCCGACAGGTTGATCACTTCGAGATTGAAGCCGTGGCCCGACTGTGCCGGGTTGTACCACGAGCCCGTGATGCCCGGCGTGATGACGAAGGCGGACGCGGCATTCACGGTGAGGGTCACGTTAGCCGTGTGCGACAAGTTGCCCGAGGTAGCCTGGATTTGCACCAGTGCATCGCCGGTCGTCGCGTTGCCGCTGGCCGCGAAAGTCAGGTTGGTGTGCGTTGCGCTCTGCGGTGTGAACGTCGCCGTCACGCCGGCGGGCAGGCCGCTCGCGCTATAGGTGACGTTGCCGCTGAAGCCGTTCTGCGGCGTCAGCGTGATGCCCACGCTCGCGCTGCTGCCCTGGGTGACGCCCAGAGTGCCGGCATCGGCGGCGATCGAGTAGTCCGGCAACGCCGAGCCGGTGACGACGACCTTGCCGGCCATGCCGGCGCCCGGCGAGCCGTGCGCCTCGCAGAAGTAGCCGAAGGTCCCTGGATTGTTGAACGTGACCGTCGAACTCCAGGCCCCGCCGCTGACATTGCCGCCCGAACCGCTGCAACTGGTCGCGCAGCGGAACAGGCCGGTGTCGGACGCGACGTTGTGGGACCCGGTCGAGTTCCGGAACGTCACCGTATCGCCGGCGGCGATCGTGACTGTGGCTGGCGAGAACGTGAGGGTGTTGTTCGGCCCGACCGTGACCGTGTGGTCCGTTGCGTGCGCGCAAGCCAGCGCGAACATCAGCACGATTCCCAATAGCAAGTTTCTGCGCAACATTACGGTCTCCTGATCGATGTTAGGCACTGTTCGACGTGGCACGGTGGCGACGGGGCGGAATTCCGCCCGCCGTTCATCAGTGCATACCCGGCGGGCGTGGCGGGGTTCAAGCCGGATCGCCGAGCCACTATGAACCGCGCAGCGCCGGCAAGGAATACACTGGCGAACAGGAGGGATGAATGTCGGGTATCTCCACCAGGCCGCAGCCGGTTGCCGTGCCGGATTTGCCAGCCGGACGCAGCGGCGCAGTCAATACGGCCGAGGCCGCGCTGCTCGAACGCACCGCGCAGGGCGACTTGCGCGCGTTCGAGACGCTGTATCGCGCCTACTTCCCGCGCCTGACGCGCTTTCTGGAACGCATGACGCGGCGCTCCGACCTGGTCGAGGAAATCCTCAACGACACGATGCTGGTGGTGTCGGGCGGCGCGCACAAGTACAACCGCACCTCAAAGGTATCGACCTGGATCTTCGCCATCGCCTATCGCAAGGCGCTCAAGGCGCTGCGCGACACACGCGATTTCGTCGATACGGATGCGGATATTGCCGAACTTGCCGGCGCCGACGAGCACGAGCCCAAGGATGAACTTTTGCAGCTGCAGTTGCGCCGCGTGCTGTCCGAGGCGGTCGAGGCGCTCAGCGCCAATCACCGCGCGGTGATCGAGCTGACCTATTTCCAGGAAATGGGCTATCGCGAAATCGCCGACATCATGGGCTGCCCGGTCGAGACGGTGAAGACACGCATGTTCCACGCGCGGCGGCGTCTGAAGGCGCTGCTGCCCGAAAAGCTGGAGGATTTGTTGTGAGTGCGAATGTCGTCAATCTCGCATCGTCGACGCATCAGAACGTCGAGCAACTGTTGCCGTGGTTCGTGATGGCGACGCTCGACGCCGACGAATGCGCGCTGGTCGAAAGCCATCTCGCCGATTGCGCCGCGTGCCGGCGCGAGCTCGAATGGCAGCGCCACATGCGCACGGCGCAAGCGGCGCCGGTCGCAGCCTACGATGCCGATCGTGCCTTTGCGGCCCTGCGCGCGCGCATGCCAGCGCCTGCACGCGCCTCGCGCCAGCGCGCGTGGGAGGCGCTGCGCGAGTGGTGGCAGGCGCAGGCCACGCCGATGCGCTGGGTGTTCGCGCTGCAGCCGTTGCTGATCGTCGGTCTTGCGCTGGCGCTCGTCGCCGGGCGCGGCACGCCGGCGGTTTCCGCACCGCAGATATATCACGCGCTCGCGAGGCCCGCAGCGGAATCGGGCGGTCGCCTCGTCATCGTGTTCGCACCGCAGACGACGCAAGCGCAAATGCGCAGCGTGCTGCTCGCCAGCGGCACGCGCATCGTCGATGGCCCAACCGCGGCCGATGCCTACATCCTTGCCGTCGCACCCGAGCGTGCGGCGCAGGCGCTGCAGCAGCTGCGCGCGGAATCGTCGGTGCTGCTGATCCGGACGCTCGATACGGAGGATGCGCATTGAGATTCCGCGGCGCCCTCGCTTTCGCTAGCGCACTGCTTTTCGCTGTGTGTGGCGCGCAACGCGCGTATGCGGCAGAAAGCGCCGCTGCCGCACCGGCGCCAGGCGATCCCGAACGCGAAGTGCTGGTGATGCTGCATCTGCCCGCGCCGCACTTCCATCCGGGCGCGGCCTATGGCGGCAGCTACAACGAGCGTCCCGGGCAGGGCGCGCGGCGGCATGTCGCGGCGCAACTCGCGCAGGAATACGGCCTCACCCTCGTCTCCGACTGGGCCATGCCCGATCTTGGCGTCGACTGCTTCGTCATGCGTGCTGCCGACGCGAGCCAGGTCGCCGACATCGTGCAGCGCATGTCCAAGGACCAGCGCGCGCAATGGGTGCAGCCGATGCACGTCTATCGCGCGCTCGGGCGCACCGATTCGCTGCAGCCGCTGCAGCCGAGCGTCAAGCTCTGGCATCTGGACGAATTGCACAAGGTCGCGACCGGGCGTGGCGTCAGCGTGGCGATCCTAGACTCAGGCGTCGATACGCAGCATCCCGACCTGGCGCGCGGCATTGCCGCGGCGCAGAACTTCGTCGATACCCAGCCGCTGGCGGGTGAGTCCCACGGCACCGCCGTCGCAGGTATCATCGGCGCACGCGCAGACGACGGAGCACGTATCGTGGGTATCGCGCCGCAAGCAAAACTGATGGCACTACGCGCCTGCTGGGAAGCAGCGCCCGCTCGGCAGGAACCGGAAACCCTGTGCAGCAGCTTCACGCTCGCCACCGCGCTGCAGTACGCGATCCGCAACGACGCGCGCGTGATCAACCTGAGTCTCGCCGGACCCGAGGACGAGCTGCTTGGTCGCCTGATCGACGTCGCGCTCGCGCGCGGCGCGACGATCGTCGCCGCGGTCGATCCGAATCTGCCGGGCGGTGGATTCCCCGCCTCGCACGCGGGTGTGCTCGCGGTCGCGGATGCGCAGGCAACTCGCGCGGCACAGGCGGCGAGCGTGTTGGTTGCGCCGGGCAACGATGTTCCGACCACGGCGCCGGGCGCGAAGTGGAAATTTGTTTCAGGCAGTTCGTTCGCCGCCGCGCATGTCGCCGGCATGGTTGCGCTCGTGCGCGAACTGTCGCCGGCGACGACGATGCGCGAGGCGAGCGCCTGGGTGCGTGTGCCTACGGGGGCGCGCGCGGGCGGCATCGACGCCTGTGCGACCCTGCAACGCACCGCGCCGGCATTGCGATGTAGCACAAACGAGGATCACACCGCCCAGGCGTCGTGGTAGGCGTTCGCGGCATGTGCCGCACAGTCGTCATGACAGCTCGCGGCATGCGCCGCAACGTCGCTGTGAAGAGCGCTCGCGGCATGCGCCGCTCCCTGCTCGCATGCTTCGCGGTGGCGCTGCTCGGCGTCGCCGGCACGGCGCGCGCGCAAGTTTCCGCGCAAGTCAGCCTGACGAGCGACAATGTCTTCCGCGGCGTTTCGCTCAGCGATGGCCGCGCATCGGTCGCGGCAGAAGTAAATTACGACAACGAGGCCGGATGGTTCACCGGCGCGCAGATTTCCTCGACGCGTCTCGCGCGCGAACAGCACGACGAGCCGGAACTCGTGATCGATGCCGGCTACACGCACGCGCTGACTCCGACCCTGACTTGGGAAGCCGGCGCGACCTACGCCATGTTTCCCGGCTTCACCTACTGGAATTACGGTGAAGCCTTCGCCGGCGTGCTCGCGGACAACTGGAGCGCGCGCCTGCACTATGCGCCGGATTATTTCGGCCGTGCGCGCAAGACCTGGTACGCGGAATACGACTATCAATACGCGCTGAACGAACGCTGGCGCGTGATTGCGCACATTGGCGCGCTACACAGTTCGCCTGTCGCCGCAGAAGGACATGCGTGGAGCTACGATGGCAGTCTTGGCATCGCCGCGCGCTTCGGAAGCGCGACCTTGGCGCTCAGACGCGTCGCAATCGATCGGTCGAATTATCTGTATCCGCTGGCGCAGAAGAGCGAGCGTGCGGATTGGGTGGTGAGTATGGCGTGGAGCTATTGATTCGATTGACTTGGTAAAAGCAAACTGGGAGCAAATGTTCTTTCTAGCTCAATTAGTCGCTGCGCAGGATTCGTCCAAGGATTGAGTGCAAACGCCGATGCGATCTTCTTTAACAAAACCAGCTCTCTCTCCTCTGCCTCTACGTCATAGCGTGCCGATTCTAGTTTGCGAATCGTTTCTTCTCTCTGGTAGACAAGCTGCTCCAACGCGAAATAGCCGTATCGACAACCCAGTGCCAGAAATTCCTTAAGATTCGCCCCAAGGATGATATTCGGCGTGTCACACATTGGCACGGTCATGACGATCGGTGAAAAGTCAGTGAATTCTTCATTTACCGATAAGAGCCCGTAGTGGACACCATCCCCACCAGTAACTGCGAAAGTAAGCGTATTAGTCGGAGTGCACCAGTAGCTCTCGTTTCGAGGTGGCGCACGCAGTATTAAGCCAACAGGATCAAAGACCGAGTTCCAGTCGCAGCGCTCATCGTCTGGATCGCCGCCGGTGAGCTTCCAAAGCTGAAGCAGTGTCGAGGGGAGTTGGGTCGTCATTTGCCGCGCAACTTGGAGTTGAGCAAGTGTTCGGTTTTCAGCACATGCCGTCAATCGAGCAACGGTGCTATCTCTCCGTCTTCGCCGACACCCACATCGCAATATCCGCATCGAACACAAGCTCGTTCTGCGCATCGCGCACCTCGACCAGCGCATGCGCTTCCTGCGCGGGGGCGTCGGCGGGCGGTGGCGTGACGCTCGCGGTCGCAGTGAGCGTACCTTTCGCTTTCTTAAGGTAGCGCACGCTCATGCCTTTCGGAATCCAGCGCTGGGTCGAGGCCATCGCGGCGTCGGTAGCGAGGCCACCTGCGAGTTCGGCGGCGCAGCACATCGCGATCGCGTGCACGGTGCCGATGTGATTGCGCACGCGGCGGCGATCGTGGAAGCGCACGACGCAGCGGCCCGGCGCAAGTTCCTCGACCAAAGGCTTGATCGAGGAGAAGTACGGCGCCTTGAAGCAGATCAGGCGCGTGAAGGTCCAACGGCCGGCGGCGCTGCTGCCGAGTAGGCGGAAAAGTTTTAGGGATTGGGTGGCCATTGCTTAGTGGACGTTGCGTGACCAAAGGATTCCGTCATGCCGGCAGGGATTGCCGGCATCCGGGCTGCATGGATGCCGGCAAAAAATTTCCGCTATATGACGCGATGCCATCCGTGGCTTCTGGATGACGTACCGCTTCCTGCGGTACGCCCTGCGGGCCATTCGCCGCGCGAATGTTCGCTTCGGCATCCTGCCTTCGCGGTCCGGCATCCATGCCGGAATGACGAGCTGAGAAGTAGGGACTTCGTCAGGCCACCGAGCGCAACGTCGGCTTGGCATGCTTCACCGCCGCGGTCAGCTCCGCCGGATCGAAATCATCGACATTGATGAATTCGAGCGTCGCCGCGCGTACGCGTTCAAGCAGCTTGCGCTCCTCCGACGTGATAGCGCCAATGGTCTCGGCTTCGGCGAGCTGTTCCGCCGCGTCGAGGCTCTTGAGCGCGCCGGACTTCTGCGCCTTGGCGAATTTGCGCTCGACCGGCTCGGCCGCGATCACGTCGGGCAGCAGCGCGTTCATGCGGCCGATGACGTTGTTCGCGCTCGGCGTGAGGAACACCCATTCGGCGAGGCGATCGCGCGCATCGTTCGGCGACATCAGGAGCGCGGCGATGCGATGACCGAGGCGATCGGACGGCGGCACTTCGCGGCGGCCGAACGGGAACACCAATGCGCTGAGTATCCACGCCGCAGGACGTATCGGGAAGTTGCGCAGCACGCCGGCGAGAGCTTCCTGCATGCGATAGGCACAGTCGTGAAACGCCCACGCGAGCAGCGGCTGGTCGGCATCCGGGCGGCCCTGATCCTCGTAGCGCTTGAGCATGGCGCTCGCGATGTACAGATTCGACAGCACGTCGCCGAGGCGCGCGGAGAGTTTTTCCTTGAACTTGAGCTTGCCGCCGAGCAGCAGCATCGAGGTGT
>CAZDWH010000055.1:0-16767 GCA_964509025.1 uncultured Rhodanobacteraceae bacterium | reverse complement strand
GGGGACGTACGTCCTCCTCGCCGACGACCAGGTCCGGGTCTGGAGCGGAGGCGTCCACCACTTCCACCGGCGCGTGCAGAAGGTGGTCTCCTCGAGCGGCGTCCAGGAAGGCTCCGAGATCCAGCTCGACTTCGATCCGTCGTTCCAGAAGCTCACGATCCACGGCTTCCACCTCCTGCGCGGCGGGCGCCGGATCGACGCGCTCGTCCGCGACGACGTGCGCATCATCCAGCAGGAGACGGACCTCGACCAGCGGCTGCTCCCTGCCGTCGATCTCGATGAATGCATCGATCTTGAGCTGCCTGGCGGTCACGTAGACGATGTGCTTCTGCTCGTCGGTCGCGCTCTCGCCTTTCTTCAGCAGCAAGCCGGTGATGTGCTTGCGCTCCCACACGTCGCCGGCGTAGCCGTAGAACGTCACCTTGTCGCCGATCACGTCGCCGGCCTTGTACTTGCCGTCCTTCTGCGCGTAGACGAGCAGCTTGCCGTCCTCGATTTCGCGCGCGAGCGCGCTGCCGGCCGTGACGAGGCCCAAGGCCGTGATCGCAGTGATGACTAGACGACGCATTGCAGTTTCTCCCGCTGGTGTTTCGATAGGACGATCCGGCGACTACTTGTCGTCGCGGATCGCAATGATTTTGAGCTTGCCGTCGTTGTCCTCGACGTAGGCTTCCGCCTTGAGATCGCGCGCGATGCCGGCCATGCCCGCGACGTGCTGATTGGTGACCTTCTGCTTCTCGCTGCGCTTGAGCAGGATCGTGTGCACAGGCTCGTTGGTATCGTTGCGGTAGCGGATATGGCCGCGCAGGTCTTCGACATTGAGCGTCCCGCCGGACACATCGAACTGGCCATCCTTGTCGGCAAGCACGACGAGGTCATATTGCGGCGGCGCATTCGCCGGCGCTGCCGCGGCATTGTCCTTGACTGCATTGGACGAGCAGGCCGCGAGCGTGGCGAGCAGCGCGGCGGCCGCAAGCGTGCGAAGGATATGAAGGGGTTGTTTGTACATATTCGAGATTCTACCCGTGGGTGGCAACACTGACGCTTAACCTGCGCCAAAATCATAGCGCGCGAAGGCCCGATTCCAGACAAGATCGGGCGCGGTGTGCGCGGAACCGGAGCCGACTATGCCTGCGGCAAGGTGACTCCTCTCTGTCCCATGTATTTGCCGCCGCGATCGCGATAGCTTACCTCGCAATCCTCGTCCGACTCCAGAAACAGCATCTGCGCCACGCCTTCGTTGGCGTAGATGCGCGCGGGCAGCGGCGTGGTGTTGGAGAATTCCAGCGTCACATGGCCTTCCCACTCGGGCTCGAGCGGGGTGACGTTGACGATGATGCCGCAGCGCGCATAGGTGCTCTTGCCGAGGCAGATCGTCAGCACGCTGCGCGGAATGCGGAAGTATTCGACCGTGCGTGCGAGCGCGAACGAGTTCGGCGGGATGATGCACACGTCGGACTTCACGTCGACGAAGCTGCGCGCATCGAAGTGCTTCGGATCGACGATGGTCGAGTTGATATTGGTGAACACCTTGAACTCGTCGGCGCAGCGCACGTCGTAGCCATAGCTCGAGGTGCCGTAGGAAATCATCTTGCCGCCCGAGGCATTGACGCGCAGCTGGCCCGGCTCGAACGGCTCGATCATTTTCTGCGTTTCCGCCATGCGGCGGATCCATTTGTCGCTTTTGATAGTCATGCGGCTCTCAAGTGTTCTGGATCACGATCTTCGGAAAAGTTATCGACTTGCTGCGCGCGCGCAAGCTCAGCTGCGCCGCGGCCTTGCGCGCGATCCCGCGGTAGCTCGCAGCGACGGCGCTGTCGGGCTGCGCGGCGACCGTCGGCGTGCCGCCATCGGCCTGTTCGCGGATGCGGATGTCGAGCGGCAGCGAACCGAGCAGCGGCACACCGTATTGTTTTGCCATCGCCTCGCCGCCGCCGGCGCCGAAGATGTGCTCGCTGTGACCGCAGTTGCTGCAGGTGTGCAGCGCCATGTTCTCGACGATGCCGAGCACCGGCACGTTGACCTTCTCGAACATCTTCAGCGCCTTCTTCGCATCGAGCGTCGCAATGTCCTGCGGCGTGGTCACGATGATCGCCCCCGACACCGGCACCTTCTGGCACAGCGTGAGCTGGATGTCGCCGGTGCCCGGCGGCAGGTCGATGATCAGATAGTCCAGATCGTTCCAGTTGGTTTCGTTGAGCAGCTGGGTCAGCGCCTGCGTGACCATCGGGCCACGCCAGATCATCGGCGTGTCTTCTTCGATCATGAAACCGATCGACATGGTCTGCACGCCATGCGCAAGCTTGGGCTCGATCGTCTTGCCGTCGTGCGAATCGGGCTTGCCGCCGACACCTAGCATGCGCGGGATCGACGGCCCGTAGATATCCGCATCGAGCACGCCGACCTTGGCGCCTTCTGCGACGAGCGCAAGCGCGAGATTGACCGATGTGGTCGACTTGCCGACGCCACCCTTGCCAGAGGCGACGGCGAGGATGTTCTTGACGTTCGGCAATGGCGTCAGTTCGCCCTGCACCTTGTGCGCGTGCACACGCGAGCCGACGCTCACGACGACCGATTCGATCTCCGGATCGGCGCGCAGCGCCGCGCGCACCTCGCCCGCCAGGGTATCGCACCAGCCCGCCGCGGGATAACCGAGCACCACCTCGATCGCCACCTTGCCGCCATCGGCGCCGATGCCCTTGATTGCGCCCGATTCGGCCAGGGTTTTTTGCGTGTGCGGGTCGACGATCGCGCCGGCGATGCGCTCGGCGGATGCCTTGGTGCTTTGCGTCATGGATTACAACGAGAACTTGATAGGATCGCTATTGTAAGACAGCCGGCAGTCGCATGGGGCGGACGCGGCTTTATTCACCGGCCGGTTATCTGCCGCCGGGCAAGCTTCGCGATAACCCAACCCATTCCTGGAGGCACCATGCGTTCCTATACTTTTATTCTCGGTCTCGCCGCCGCGCTCGTCGCCGGCTCGGCTTTCGGCGCCGACATGACGCCGGTCGGCAAGTGGAAGACCGTCGACGACAAGACAGGCAAGGAAAAATCCATCGTCGAGATCACTGAAACCGGCGGTGTGCTCACCGGCAAGATCCTGCAGATTCTCAACCCCGACGAAAAGGGTCCGAATCCGATGTGCGAGGCCTGCAGCGGCGAGCGCAAGGACAAGCCGGTGGTTGGCATGATCTTCATCTGGGACGTGCGCAAGGACGGCGATGTATGGGACGGCGGCAGCATCCTCGATCCGAAGAACGGCAAGACCTACAGCGTCAAGATCACACCGTCCGATGATGGCAGCAAGCTGCAGGTGCGCGGATTTATCGGCTGGTCGCTGCTCGGGCGCACGCAGGTGTGGAGCCGCGTGACGCAATAAGACGGCACGCCCGCGGGGCGCGATCGCGCCCCGCATCGCCCTGATTCCCTCGTAGGGCCGAAGCGGCTGCGCCTGCGCGCTGCAAGGTCTGCGCTATCATGCGCCAACCGCAGCGCATAGCGAGACATCCATGACCTTCCTGGCAATCATCGTCGTCATCGTCTTCTTGTTGTCGGGACTGCGCATCGCGCAGGAATATCAGCGCGGAGTCGTGTTTCGACTCGGTCGTTATGTCGGGCTGCGCGGGCCGGGTTTGTATTGGATCATTCCGCTGGGCATCGAACGTGCGGTGACGATCGACATCCGCACGCGCACCGTATCCGCCGAGCAGCAGGAAACCATCACGCGCGACAGCGTCACGGTAAAGCTCAACGCAGTCCTGTGGTATCGGGTCGTGGATGCGGCGAAGTCCGTCATCGAAGTCGCGGACGCGCCCGCGGCTGTCTATCAATTGGCGCTCACGAGTTTGCGCAACTCCATCGGGCAACATGATCTCGATGAAGTCCTGCAGGAGCGCGACAAGATCAACCAGCTGCTGCGGCAGAACATCGCCGGCTCGACCGAAGCCTGGGGTTTGGAGGTGGAGAGGTTCGAGATGAAGGATGTGGAGCTGCCGGCCGCGATGCAGGAAGTGATGGCCATGCAGGCGCAGGCGATCCGCGAAAAACGCGCGCGCATCATCAAGGCGGAAGCGGAGCTGGAAGCCTCCCGCAAGCTCGCGGATGCCGCGCAGCAGATGGCCAACAATCCGGTCGCGGTCGAATTGCGGCGCATGCAGATGGTCACGGAAGTCGGCGCGGAAAATAACAGCACCACGGTGCTGATGATCCCGTCGGATTTCGTGTCGCTCTCGAAGAGTGTCAGCGAATATCTGCGCGAGCAGCATGCCAAGGCGCCGCCAGCCAGGGAATAACTTGGCGGCATCCGGTGGGTAATCTCCTGGGCCGGCGCGCTTCACACAACTTTACCTTCGCGACAAACCCCGCTTACACGAAGGCTCCACACTGCGCTTCGGGCAGTTCGCCCGAACTTGAGAAGGAGCCACCATGAACACCACCACTCCCCGCCGTCGCTTGCTCGGCCGCATCGCCGTTCTCGCGCTCGTCGTCGCGGGCGTCACCAGCGTCGGTGTCTTTGCACAGGCACACAATGGCGCGGGCGCGCCGCACGCGATGGCGCTGACCATGTCGCCGGCCGATCTGGCCGACCATATCCCGAAGCTGCTCGAGCACATCTATATCGAGGTCGATGCCACACCTGAGCAGAAGGCCAAGCTCGATCCGATCCTGCGCCAGGCCGTGACGGATTTCGCCGCGATGCACACCCAAGCGCAAGGCGCGCATCAGCAGGCGCTCGCGCTGCTGACCGCCGACAAGATCGATCGTGCGGCGCTCGAAACGCTGCGCGCCAGTCACCTGGCGGCCGCCGACCAGGCCTCCAAGCGCTTTGTGCAATTGATCGCCGATGTCGGTGATGTACTTACCCCGACGCAGCGCAAGGCGCTGGCCGATCGCATCGCGCAGCATCACGCTCAAGGCGCACAAATGAGCTGGCACCACGGTTGAACCTCTGAATAAGCTACTGCGCTCGGCATCTTGTGCGCCGGTCGTGCTCGGAATCCTCATGTGCTCGACTGTACATCTCCGGTTCCTGCGCGCGCCCGACGCACAACCTGCCTTCGCTCGCTACGCTTCTTCAGAGGTTCCTGAAGCAAACGGTATGGAACGCTTGCTTGTAGTCGAAGACGATCCGCGCCTCGCCGCGATGCTCAGCGAGTATCTCGGCGAGGCCGGTTTTCGCGTCGCCGTCGCACCGAACGGCAGCGCTGCACTGGCGCAGTCCGCGAACGACGCTTACGACGCGGTCATCCTCGATCTGACCCTGCCCGATATCGACGGCCTCGACGTGTGCCGCGCGCTGCGCGCAAAAACCGACATCCCGATCCTGATGCTGACTGCGCGCGGCGAGGCGACCGACCGCATCATCGGGCTCGAACTCGGCGCCGACGACTACCTGCCCAAACCGTTCGAACCGCGCGAGCTGCTCGCGCGCCTGCGCGCGATCCTGCGCCGACGCGGCACACCATCCGCCGAACAACCACTGCGTTTCGGCAGCCTCGAAATCGACCGCGCCGCACACACGCTGCGCCTGCGCGGAGAAGCGCGCAGCATTACGAGCTACCAGTTCGCCCTGCTCGTCGCGCTTGCGCAAAACGCGGGCCGCGTGCTGTCGCGCGAAGTGCTGATGGATCTGCTCAAGGGCGAAGCGCTCGAGGCCTTCGACCGCTCGATCGACGTGCATATCTCGCGCCTGCGCGCGGCGATCGAGGACGATCCCAAACATCCGCGCCGCATCATCACCGTGCGCGGCAGCGGTTACGTGTTCGCGAAAGTGCAGGAATAGACGTCGATGTCACGCTTGTTCTGGCGCATTTATCTAGCCGTGCTTGGCAGCCTCATCGTGTTCGCCGTGGCTGCCGCTACGCTATGGCATCTCGGCGGTGGCCCACCGAACGAACATGCGCAGGCGCTTGCGCGCATCGTGCAGAACGCCTTGCCGCCGGCCGACGCGCCACCGGGCGAACAACAGGCCGCGCTCGAGCATCTGACGCACGGCCTGCGTTTCCGCCTGACCCTACTCGGTCCCGATCGCCAGTTGATCGGTGCGGTCGGACGACCGCTGATTCCGCCCGGAGCGCCGGCCACGGAATCGATGCATCATGCGCCCGAAGCGATCGCTTGGTCCGCGCACCTGCCGGATGGACGCTGGCTGCTCGGCAGCGTCGCGCTCGGCCCGCACTCGCTCGGCGCGGTGCTCACCCTGCTCGTGCTGCTTGCCACGGCGGTCGCGCTGTGCGCGCTGCCGATCGTGCGCTATCTGACGCGGCGACTCGAACGCCTGCAGCGCGGCGCGGAAGCGCTGGCCAGCGGCGATCTCGGTGCGCGTGTCGAAGTCGAAGGACGCGACGAAGTCGCGCAGCTCGCCAGAAGTTTCAACGCCGCCGCCTCGCGCATCGAACATCTCGTCGGCGCGCACAAGACCCTGCTCGCGCAGGCGTCGCATGAGCTGCGCACGCCACTCACGCGCATCCGCCTCGCGCTCGATCTGCTCAAGCGCAATATCGATGCGCGCCACAGGGCCGGGCTCGAAGCGGACATCGCCGAACTCGACCATCTCGTCGGCGAGATCCTGCTCGCGAGCCGCCTTGATGCGATGCCCGATCTGGAGCAGGTCGAAGACATCGATCTGCTCGCGCTCGCGGCCGAGGAAGCGGCGCGCTTCGAGGCGATCGATGTCGAGGGCGATCACGCGCAGGTGCGCGGCGATCCGCGCCTGCTACGCCGCCTCGTGCGCAACCTGCTCGAAAATGCGCGGCGTCACGGCCAGCCGCCGGTGCAGGTGAGTCTGCGCAGCAGCGCGGACTCGGTTGAACTGATCGTCACCGACGCGGGCGAACCGATCGCCGCGGTCGAACGCACGCACTTGTTCGAGCCGTTCTATCGGCGCGGCAATACCGATGGCCACGGTCTTGGCCTCGCGCTGGTGCGCCAGATCGCGCGCCGCCATGGCGGCGATGCGCGCTACGACACGACTTCTGCGGAGCGCGCGGGCTTTATCGTCACACTACCGCAAGCCCAAGGCTGAACCGCTCTAGTCTCTTGCTCGTCATTCCGGCAGGGAATGCCGGAATCCAGTTGCCATGGATGGCATCCTTGCAGTCTGGATGCCGGCATTCCCTGCCGGCATGACGTAACCCCGCATGCGATAATCCGCGCTCACTTTTGGAAGTGTTCGTCGGAACGGAAGATGACCCAGCGCGAAATCCTCGTCACCCACGCCCTGCCCTATGCGAATGGCCCGCTGCATATTGGCCATATGCTGGGCTACATCCAGTCGGATATCTGGGTGCGCGCGCGGCGCATGGCCGGCGACACGGTGCATTTCGTCGCCGCCGATGACGTGCACGGCACGCCGATCATGCTCGCGGCGGAGAAGGCCGGCATGGCGCCCGAAGAATTCATCAAAGGCATGCAGGTCAGCCACGAGCGCGACTTCGCCGATTTCGGCGTCGCGCACGATTACTACTACACGACGCATTCGGCCGAGAACAAGGAACTCGCCGAACTCGTCTACAAGCGCCTGCGCGACGCCAAACCCGGCCATATCGCGACGAAATCGGTGCGTCAGTTCTACGATCCGGTCAAGCAGATGTTCCTGCCCGATCGCTATGTCAAAGGCACGTGTCCGAATTGCGGCACGCCCGATCAGTACGGCGACAATTGCGAGAACTGCGGCGCGACCTATGCACCGACCGATCTGATCAACCCGCACTCGGTCGTGTCCGGCGCGACGCCAGAGCTGCGCGATTCGGAACACTACTTCTTCAAGGTCGGCGATTTCGCACAACTGCTGCGCGACTGGCTCGCGGGTAAGCTCACCGACGGCAAACCGGTGATGCATTCCTCGGTTGCGGCCAAGCTCAAGGAATGGCTCGACGCAGAAGGCGGCGTGCGCGACTGGGATATCTCGCGCGACGCGCCGTATTTCGGCTTTCCGATTCCCGACGCACCCGGCAAGTTCTTCTATGTCTGGCTCGACGCGCCGATCGGCTATCTTGCGAGCTTCAAGAAATATTGCGCGAGCGAAGCGGGCGCGAAGCACGGACTGAACGCCACGTCGTTCGATGCCTTCATGCAGGTCGCCAGTCCGCAGTTCGATGCCCACGCCGAGATGCACCACTTTATCGGCAAGGACATCGTCAACTTCCACGGCCTGTTCTGGCCGGCGATGCTCAAGGGCGCGGGACTGCGCACGCCGAATGCGCTGCACGTCAACGGCTATCTCACCGTCAACGGCGAGAGGATGTCGAAATCGCGCGGCACCTTTGTGATGGCGCGTACCTACCTCGATGCGGGACTCAATCCCGATTATCTGCGTTACTACTTTGCAACGATGCTGACCGCCGCGCCCGTCGATGTCGATCTCGATCTGAAGGCGTTCGAGGAGCGCGTCAATTCGCATCTCGTCGGCAAGTGGGTCAACATCGCGAGCCGTACCGCAGGTTTCGTGCACAAGTTCTTCGGCGGCAAGCTGGCCGCCGCGCTGTCACCAAGCGAGTCTGCGCTCTACGACCGCGCCGTGCAGGATCTGTCGTCGCGCTGTGCTCTGCAGTTCGAGGCAGGCGAGTTTGCAGCTGTTGCGCGCGAAACCATGGCTGTTGCCGATACAACCAATGCACATATTGCCGCAAACGCGCCGTGGAATCTGGCCAAGGACGAATCGCAGCGCGAACGCCTGCACGAGGTATGCACATACGCACTCAACATTTTCCGCCTGCTCAGCGTCTATCTCGCACCTATCGTGCCGGCGACCGCAGCGCGCGCGCTGGCGTTGTTCAACAAGACACCGGCGCGGTTCGGTGACGTCGCCAAGCCGTTGCTCGGTGAGTCCATCAATGAATTCAACGCACTTGCCACGCGCGTCGATCCAAAGCATGTCGAGGCTATGATCGAAGCCTCGAAAGAATCCCTCTCATCCGCGCCAGCAGCGGCGAAGACGGAAACCAAAGCGGCGGCTCCAGTTGTAGCACCAGTTTCCGCTTCAGGTATGGCAAACATTTCGATCGACGATTTCGCCAAGCTCGACCTGCGCATCGGCAAGGTGCTGCAGTGCGGATTCGTCGACGGCTCTGACAAACTGTTACGCTTCGAACTCGATGCAGGCGACCTCGGCAAGCGCCAGATTTTCTCCGGCATCCGCGCCGCGTACGGCGAACCGGAAAAGCTGATCGGTCGCAACGTGGTGTTCATCGCCAATCTCGCGCCGCGCAAGATGCGCTTCGGCGTGTCCGAAGGCATGATCCTGTCCGCGGGCAGCAGCGGCGACGACTTGCGCCTGCTTGATGTCGATGCCGGAGCACAACCGGGCGCGAGCGTGAAATAGCGACCGGCATTCCCAAGCGTGCCCCGAAAGGATTAGGCTACGCGGCAGCCGATCGGTTTCCGGTCGCTAGGGGGAACACCATGAGCGTTCTGAAGGCGATCTGCCTTGCGGCGGTACTGTTGGCGCACGCCGGCGGGGTGTGCGCGCAAGTCGCGATTTCACCCGCCGCCACGCTGCAACTGGCAGGCGGCAAACTCGATCTCGGCGGCACTGGTCTGCAGATCGGCGGAAACGTGAGCGTCGGTGCCGGCAGCATCACCAACGCGCGGGATGTCTCGATCGCCGCTGGCGGCGTGCTCGACGCCGGCAGTGGCACGATCGGCCTGTCCGGAAACTGGTCGGATCTGGGTAATTTTGTCGCCGGCACCAGCACGGTGAACTTCATCGACGGCGGCCTCGCCCAGTCGATCGTCAGCGGCGCCACGGCGTTCTACGCCGCAAGCTTCGTCAGCAACACCGGCAAGAACTACGTCTTCCCAGTCGGGCTCACGCAGACCTTCGCGAACGCGCTAACGATTCTCGGCAACGCGGCGCCGATCCAGTTCCGCAGCGCCACGCCCGGCCAGGTCGCCAACGTCAATCTGGCTTTCGGCGGCACGCAGAACATCCACAACGTCGGCGTCTCGAACGTGCATGCCATCGGCCAGCAGCTCGATCCCGCCGAGACCAATCAGGGCGGCAGCGGCGACGCCATCGGCTGGTTCGGTGCGCTCGCCGCTTTCGTAGCGGTGCCGGCGCCGATGCTTTCGCTGCTCGGCTTGCTGCTGCTCGCGATGGCGATGACGGCGGCGGCGTTCGCGACGCGGCTAAGAAATTTCGCTAAAGCGTAGCGGAGGCGAAGCAAGATGAAAGCGCTCTTTGCGATCCGTCCTCGCCTGCTGTGCGCTGCCATCGCGGGCACGCTGGCCGCAACCTCGGCGGAGGCGCAGCAAAACGTCGTGGTGACACCGCAGAGCGGCGGCGGCTTTGTCGTCGCCAACCCCGCCGGCACGCCGCTGTTCACGATCGACGCCAGCGGGCATCTGATCGCGCCGCAACTCGGCACGATTTCCGCGACGGCGCCGCTGTGCTTCGACACGGTGTCGGGCCGCGTCGGGTCTTGCGCGAGCGGTGGCGGATCGACCGGTGCGACCGGACCTGTTGGCGCTACCGGCGCGACAGGTGCGACCGGCACCACTGGTGCACCAGGCGCAACTGGCACCACAGGAGCGACCGGCATAGCGGGACCAACCGGGGCCACTGGCGCGGCAGGCGTCACGGGCACAACCGGACCGGCCGGCACTACGGGCGTCACCGGCGCAGTCGGCGCCACGGGTGCCACCGGCGCAACGGGGCCGACCGGATCGTCCACGCCGCTTGCGCTGACGACGGCAATCGGCGCCACGCTCGCCTCTGCCGGCATCAATACCGTCAGCGCAAGCTGCCCCACTGGCGCACTGATCACCGGCGGCTGCCAGAGCTCGAACCCTGCCAACGATACGTTGCGCGCCTCTTACCAAAGCGGACAGAGCTGGTTCTGCACCTACGGCAACGGCGGCAGTAGCACGATTACCGCGTTCGCCAACTGCGCAGCGGGCGTCTCGGGTGCAGCGGGTGTGCCTGGCCCGACTGGGCCTACCGGCCCCACTGGTGCGACTGGCCCCACAGGACCTTAGGTATCGACTGACAGCAAACGAGATCTTGTACCCCGCTCATCGTCGTGTTGCGTGGTGTCCGCGCAGCCTGGCTTTCTTGACGCACCATCACAGGAATCCGACTACATGACCCTGCCGCACCTGCAACGATCCGCTCTTCTGCTCGCCATTGCCGAAGCACTGGCGACGTCACTGGCGGGCGCGCAAAACGTCACCGTGACGCCGCAAGCAGGAGGCAGTTTCGTCGTCAACAACGCGTCGAGCTTGCCCGTGCTCACGGTGGACGCCAACGGGAATCTGATCGTCTCGAAACTTGGCGTGGCGACGGCGCAATCCAGCCCGCTCTGCTTCAATTCGGTGACTGGCATCGTCGGCCCCTGCTCCGGCGGCGGACCCGTCGGCCCGACAGGTGCGACAGGACCCACCGGTGCAACCGGCGCGACCGGACCCGCGGGCGTAGCCGGATCGACCGGCGTGACCGGTCCCATCGGTGTAACAGGTCCGATTGGCGCGACCGGTCCCATCGGTGCGACGGGTCCGATTGGCGTAACCGGCGCGACTGGAACTACCGGAGCGGCAGGGGCGACAGGGTCAACTGGCGCTACTGGCGTGACCGGAGCGATCGGTGGGACTGGCGCAACCGGCGTAACGGGCGTCACCGGCGCCCAAGGCATTCCAGGCCAGACCGGGGCGACGGGGTCGCCAGGCGCAACGGGTCCCATCGGCGCAACAGGCGGCACCGGAGCGACTGGCCCGACCGGAGTCACTGGTGCGATCGGCCCGACCGGAACCACCGGAAGCGTTGGCGCTGTGGGCGCCACGGGTGCTACCGGGTTGGGAATAGGCCCGAGTGCCGTGACCTTCATTGCGCAATTCACGAATCCGCCCGATACCAACACGTACTACATGGCGCCCAATGCGCCGACGGGGATCGCCACGTCGTCGCAGGCCGTCATCGGCAGCACCTCGGTCGGAACGCAAGCGCCGAATTTTGCGGTGATGCCGGTCGCTTGCACCATCAAGGCCCTCAATGTCGGCTCCACCAATTACTTTGCATCAGGTCCGGAGACCATCACCATGACCGTGTTCAGGGGAACCAATCTGGCAAACATCCTCGCCTCCAGCGGAACGAGCATGACTTGTTCGGTGACCACGAACAGTCTCGGCTCGTCGTCCTGTTCGGACACGACGCACACCTTCGCGGTCAATGCGGGAGACCTGATCAGCCTCCAGTTCAAACAGACCAACGCCGCGCCCTACAACCAGGTGACGACAACACTGGTCTGCCAATAGGCGCACGCCGAGCCGCTGCACCACGAAGATCGAACGCCGTGCCACTGGCACGGCGTTTTGTTTAGACTCGCGCAGATGCGCGTCTGCCTTTCGATGATCGTCAAAAACGAGAGCGCCGTGATCGAACGCTGCCTGCGTTCGGTGCGGCCGTATATTCACGCCTGGGCGATCTCGGACACCGGCTCGAGCGACGGGACGCAAGACATCGTGCACCGCTGCATGGCTGGCATTCCCGGCGAACTGATCGAGCGCCCGTGGGTGGATTTCTCGACCAATCGCAATGAAGCGCTCGAGCTGGCGAAGCGCTACGGCGACTATGCGCTGATCATCGACGCCGACGAGGTGCTCGAAGCCGAGGCGGACTTCGCCTGGGGCCGACTCGATGCGATCGGTTATTCGCTCGAACTGGTCTACGGCGGCACGCGTTACCGGCGCATCGCCCTGCCGCGTCTCGATGCGGACTGGGTCTGGCGCGGCGTGCTGCATGAAGCGCTCAACTCGGAGCGCGCGGCCCAGGCACAGTTCCTGCCGCAACTGCGCATCCGGGTCTTTCCGGACGGTGCACGCAGCCAGCAATCGCAACAACAAAAATTTTCGCGCGATGCCGAAGTCCTGCGCCGCGCGCTCGAAGCCGAGCCGGACAACGCACGCTATCAGTTCTATCTCGCGCAAAGCCTGCGCGACGCCGGGGACCTCACCGCGGCGATCGACGAATACCAGAAGCGCGTCGGGCTCGGCGGCTGGGCGGAGGAAGTATACTTTTCCAAACTGCAGATCGCCGCACTGAAGGAGCGCGCGGGCGCGTCCTACGCCGAAATCGTCGTCGCCTACATCGACGCATTCGACTATCGCCCGACACGCGCCGAAGCGCCGTGCGACCTCGCGCGCTATCTGCGCCTGCAGCAACGTTACTCCGTCGCCTGCGAATTCGCGCGCATCGCGCGCGCGCTGGCGCGGCCCGACGACGTGTTGTTCATCGACGAATCGGTGTACGCTTGGCGCGCGCGCGACGAACAGGCCGTCTCCGCCTACTGGAGCGGCAAGCGCGCAATCAGCGCGCAGCTCTGCCGTGACTTGCTCGGCGAGCCGAACCTGCCGCAAGATCAACGCGAGCGCATCCGGCGCAATCTCGAATTCTCTGAAGCCCCCGCATGAACGACTACTTCAGCATCGACTATCCGTACGGCATCAGCGCGATCGACACGGGTTTTTTTCGCCCGCGATTCGATGCGAGTCACTTGATCGTTGAGAATGGCCGCGCGGCCTTCATCGATTGCGGCACGAATTATTCGATTCCGCGCCTGCTGGATGCGCTCAAGCAGAAGGGCCTCAACGTCGATGCGGTTGACTGGTTGATCCTGACGCATGTGCATCTCGACCATGCCGGCGGCGCGGGCCTGCTGATGCAGCAACTGCCACACGCGAAGCTGGTCGTGCATCCGCGCGGCGCGCGCCACATGATCGATCCGTCGCAGCTCATCGCCGGTGCGACCGCGGTATACGGCGCCGAGGAAATCGCGCGCAGCTACGGTACGTTGATGCCGGTGCCGGCGGAACGCGTGGTGGAAGCTCCCGACGGCCATGTGGTCGATCTGGCCGGGCGTGAGCTGCTCTGTCTCGATACGCCCGGCCATGCACGCCACCACATCAGCATCTACGACGCGCAGAGCCGCGCGTTCTTCACTGGCGACACTTTTGGCCTTTCGTATCGCGAGTTCGATACGGCGCAGGGTCCTTTCATCCTGCCGACTTCTACGCCGGTGCAGTTCGAGCCCGATGCGCTGAAGCAATCCATCGCGCGCATGCTCGAACGCGAACCACAGCAGATGTTCCTGACTCACTACAGCCGCGTGAGCGAGGTGCCGCGCCTGGCGCAGGACCTGCGCGAACAGATCGACGCGATGGTCGCGATCGCGCACACGCACGCGCGCGCGGCGGACCGCCACGCGCGCATCGCCGCCGATCTCGCTGATTTGTATACCTCGCGCGCGCAGGCGCACGGCTGCACGATGGATGCGGCGCAAGTGCGTGGCTTGCTTGAAATGGATATCGAACTGAACACACAAGGCTTGGAAGTCTGGCTGGATAGGCAGAAATGATTGGAGCGTAGATGCGACGCGTGCATACAACCTTCGATTTGCTGGAAGCGCACATCATCGTCGGCATGCTGCAGCACAATGGTGTAGACGCCCGGGTATTCGATGCGGATTTCGTCCGCCAGGACTGGTTTCGATCTATTGCTTACGGCGGATACCGCATCGTCGTCCCCAACGACGCCACAGATCCCGCGAAGGAAGCACTGCAAAAGTACAAGAATGGAAATCTGGCCCTGACGGGCGAGCATCGCCTGTTATGCCCTGCATGTGGCGAGTCGGGTGGCAACGACAACCCTTGGCCGCGTCGATACATTTTTCTTGCGATTTATCTGCTGGGGTGTGTTGTCACCATTGGCTTTCTCATGCTGATGCCATCAGTGGCAGCTTTCCTGGTGGTGATAGGCGCAACATTGATTGTCGGAATCGTGCTGCCGTGCGTGGCGGTGCTCTATTTCAAATGGCGTTTTCGCTGCGAGGCCTGCGGCCATCGTTGGTATTCGCCACCACTGCGCGGAGCATGGGCTGAGCTCTCGCAGGCGGCGAGTGCCGAGCAACCCTGACAAGGAAATCTGCGAAAATCGGCGATGGCCCCTATCAGAACGAACTCCAATGAGGCGCTCGCGCAGCGCATCGACGCCCTGCTGCCGCAGACGCAGTGCACGCGCTGCGGCTACCCGGCATGCCGCGACTATGCCGCGGCGATCGCGCGCGGCGAAGCCGGGATCAACCAGTGTCCGCCCGGCGGCGCCGCGGGCATCGAAGCGCTCGCACGCCTGCTCGACCGCGCGCCACAACCGCTCAATCCGGCCAACGGCGTCGAGCAAGCGATGCAGGTCGCGCGCATCGACGAGGCGATCTGCATTGGTTGCACCAAGTGCATCCAGGTTTGCCCAGTCGACGCGATCGTCGGCGCGAACAAGTTCATGCACACGGTGCTGGCGCGGGAATGCAGCGGCTGCGAGCTGTGCATTCCAGCCTGTCCGGTCGACTGCATTGCCATGACCGATGATCCCGTCGGCGCTTTGCCGATGCAACGCGCACCACAGTTTCGCCGACGCTTCCTCGCGCGCGAGGTGCGCCTTGCGCGCGAACGCGAAGCGCGCGATGCCGCGATCAGCGCGCGCAAGGCGCAAGTGCATGACGCGGGCGCAGCGCGCAACGCGGTGCTCGATGCGATCGCACGCGCGAAAGCCAAGAAAACGGGAACGCCGAATCCATGAACTCCGAGAAACGCGCGGAAATCTTCCGCCGCCTGCGCGAAGCCAATCCGAAGCCGCGCAGCGAGCTCGAATACGCGACGCCGTTCCAATTGCTGATCTCGGTGATCCTTTCAGCACAGGCAACCGATGTCGGCGTCAACAAGGCGACGCGCAAGCTGTATCCCGTTGCCGGCACCGCGCAGACCATACTCGCGCTCGGCGAGGAAAAGCTGAAAAGCTATATTTCCACAATTGGACTCTACAACGCCAAGGCGAAGAACATCATCGAGACCTGCCGCATCCTCGCCGCAAGCTACGGCGGTGAGGTGCCGCGCACGCGCGAGGAACTCGAAGCACTGCCTGGCGTCGGACGCAAGACCGCGAACGTCGTGCTCAACACCGCCTTCGGCGTACCGACCATCGCGGTCGATACACATATCTTCCGCGTCGCCAACCGCACCGGCCTCGCACCGGGCAAGACCGTGCGCGCAGTCGAGGATCGACTCGAAAAAGTCGTGCCGGACGAGTTCAGGCAGGACGCGCACCACTGGCTGATCCTGCTCGGCCGCTACGTATGCAAGGCGCGCAAGCCCGAATGCGCGCAATGCGTGATCCGCGATGTGTGCGAATACCGCCACAAGACGGCGGCGTGAGCGGCCCTGCCCCGGCACGCGCTTCGGCGTATGATGCTAGGTTCACACAGACGAAGACGAAGCAAGAGGAGCGGGACATGAACATCCAGTCGCCACAACTGAAGGTGCGCGAGATCAATCACTACATCAACGGTCGCGAAGTCGCCGGCACGAGCGGTCGTTACGGCGACGTCTACGACCCGGCGCACGGCAGCGTCGCCGCGCGCGTCGCGCTCGCTAGCACGGCGGAAGTCGATGCGGCGGTTGCCGCAGCGCGTGCCGCGTTTCCTGCGTGGAGCGAGACGCCGCCGCTGCGCCGCGCACGCGTGTTGTTCGCGTTCAAGGCTTTGCTCGACGCGCATGCGCGCGAGTTCGCCGAGCTGCTCACGCGCGAGCACGGCAAGGTGCTGAGCGATGCGATGGGCGAAGTCACGCGCGGTATCGAAGTAGTGGAATTTGCCTGCGCCGCGCCGCAGCTGCTCAAGGGTCAGTACACCGACCAGATCGGCGGCGGCATCGACAATTTCTGCCTGCGCCAGCCGCTCGGCGTGGTCGCGGGCATCACGCCGTTCAACTTCCCGTTCATGG
>CAZDWH010000054.1:0-16842 GCA_964509025.1 uncultured Rhodanobacteraceae bacterium | reverse complement strand
CCGAGCCGCCCGCCGAGCAGCAGGAAGCCGCCGAAGGTCAGCATGTAGGCATTGATCACCCAGGCGAGCGTGGTCTGATCGAAACCGAGATCGCTCTTGATCGACGGCAGCGCGACCGTCACGACCGTCGTGTCGATGACGATCATGAACACGCCCATGCATAGCACGGCGAGTGCGAGCCAGCGGCGGTCGCGCGGCGCGGCGGTTTGCGTATCGGCAAGGGTCATGGCGAATATTCTAGCTGCTTCCCTCAAACGACGATCGGGAGTGCATCAGATCGACAAAGCGCTGCGCCTCTTTCATCGCGATGCTGCGCGCAGCTCACAGTTCATGTGAAACAAAATCAAGTTCCGAGGGGCTTTTATTCGCTGCGCGCAATGCCATAGTTGAAAGCTCGTTCGCCCGGAATCCGCAACATGCTCTACCGTTCGCTCGCCGCACGCCTGCAGCATCGCGTGCACTACGCCTACGTCGTCGCCGCGTTGACGTTTCTTGTGCTGCTCGTCGTTGCGGGCATCCGCGCGACCCCAGCCGTATTGATTCCGCCGCTGGAAAAGAATTTCGGCTGGCGCCGCGACGAGATCACTTTCGCCGTGTCGGTCGGCCTTGCGCTGTTCGGCCTGATGGGTCCGTTTGCCGCGGCGGCGATGCAGCGTTTCGGCGTGCGCCGCACGATGTGCGCGGCACTCGTGCTGCTCGCGAGCGCGATGATCGGCAGCGCTTTCGTCACTACGCCGCTCGGTTTGATTTTGACCTGGGGCGTGCTCGCCGGCATCGGCACCGGCACGATGGCGATGGTGCTCGGCGTGACCATCGTCAACCGGTGGTTCGAGAAGAATCGCGGCAGCGTGCTCGGCCTGCTCACCGCGAGTACGGCGACCGGTTCGCTCGTGTTTCTGCCACTGCTCGCATGGATCAGCGAACATTCCGACTGGCGCAATGTCGTCTATCTGGTCGGCGCCTGCGCGCTCGCGCTGATCGTGCTTGTGCTCGCGCTGATGCCCGAGCGCCCGCGCGACGTCGGCCTCACGCGCTACGGCGGCACCGCTGACGACGCGAGCGATGCCACGCGCGCCAATCCTCTGCGCGAAGCATTTCGCGCGCTCGGTATCGGCATGCGCAGCGGCACGTTCTGGCTGCTGTTCGCGACGTTCTTCATCTGCGGTCTGTCGACCAATGGCCTGATCGGCGTGCATCTGATCGCGTTCTGCGTCGACAACGGCATTCCCGAAGTGAAAGCCGCGGGCCTGCTGATGCTTATGGGCATCTTCGACATCCTGGGCACGACCGCGTCGGGTTGGCTGTCCGATCGCTACGACAACCGCGTGCTGCTGTGCGTCTATTACGGCCTGCGTGGACTGTCGCTGCTATATCTGCCCTATTCGGATTTCAGCATCGGCAGCCTGGGTCTGTTCACCGTGTTCTACGGCCTCGACTGGATCGCCACCGTGCCGCCGACCGTGCGTCTCACCACCGACCGCTTCGGTCCGCAGCTCGCGCCGATGGTTTACGGCTGGATCGGCGCCGGCCATCAGCTCGGCGCCGCCACTGCAGCTTTCGGCGCGGGCATGCTACGCGTGCAGACCAATCGCTATGTCGAAGCGTTCATGCTCGCTGGCATGGCGTGCATCGTAGCGGCAGTGCTCGCCATGATGATCGGACGTTGGTCGGCGCGGAGACTTGCGACGGCGGCGGCTTAAGGCATCGTTCGCCTTGTCGAAGGGCTCGTGTCGGCCACTCACGGTTCGACAAGCTCACTGAGAGCCACCGTCACGTCATGCGTGGATAAAGCGCCCGCCACCAAACACCCAGTTCTCCCATCGCGTTTCCTTGAACACGATCATCACGTGCTCGGGATTCAACTGCAGCGGTGCAGCGGTCAATGTCGCCAACGTATCAGCAACTATTTTCTTCTTCATCTTCACGCTGCGCCCCTCGGAAAACAGAATCTCGATCAGCACAAAGCCGTCGTCGCGTGGCGCGGCCAGATCGGGATAGCTCGGATCGAAACGGAAATCTTCGGCATCGAGTTCAAACACGCGCTGGAAACGATCTGCCTGCGGCACGCCTGATGCGATGAGCGCCTGATGCACGGCAACCAGCACATCTGACTTGAATTCCGCGCTCTTCGGCTTGCGTACGGTCAGACTGACGAGTGGCATGAAGTACTCCCGACGGCATCACACGGCGTGACACGACGTATTATTGCGCGAGTCGCGTGACGGTTTCACGATAACGCTGCGCGATGCGCTCCTCGTCGCGATGGCGCCCATCGCGCACGACCCAGGCGCCATCGACCATCACGTGCCGCACCAGATTGGCGTTGCCGGAAAAGATAAAGCTGTCGATCACGTTCTCCTGATCGCGTGCGGCAAATTGCGGCGCGTCATCGTCGAGCACGACGAAGTCGGCACGCGATCCTTCTTCGATTGCGCCTATAGCGACTCCCGCCGCACGCGCACCGCCGAATAAGGCGTCACCCCACAGGTTTTCACCGACGCTCGCGCTCGACTCGCTGACCGCAATATTGCGATGGCGCGTGACCAGGCGCTGGCCGTATTCGAGCCAGCGCAGCTCCTCGATCGGCGACACCGAGATATGACTGTCGGAGCCAACACCAAGCACACCACCCGCATCGAGATACGCCTTGAGTGGAAACAGGCCGTCGCCGAGATTCGCCTCCGTCGTCGGGCACAGACCCGCTACCGCGCCGCTCTGCGCAAGGCGCTGCGTCTCGGCCTCGGTCAGATGCGTCGCATGCACGAGACACCAGCGCGCATCGACCTCGGCATGATCGAGCAGCCACTCGACCGGACGCGCGCCACGCAGCGCGAGGCAGTCCTGCACTTCGCCTATCTGCTCGGCGATATGGATATGTATCGGCCGATCTTTGGTCTCGGCCGACTCGAGTACCGCGCGTAACGCAGTTTCTGGCACAGCACGCAGCGAATGCAGCGCGACGCCAACGCGCAGGCCGGAATTTTCCATTTTTCCAAGTCGCTGCACGAGACGCAGATAAGCGTCGACCTCGAAACCGAAACGCTGCTGGCGTTCGCCCAGCGGCCGGCCGTCGAAACCGCCCGTCATGTACAACGTAGGCAGCAGCGTGAGTCCGATACCCGCCTCGCGCGCGGCCGCGATCAGCGCGAGCGACATCGCCGCGGGATCGGCATACGGCCGTCCATCGGGCTGATGATGCAGATAGTGAAATTCGCAGACATGGGTGTAGCCCGCCTTGAGCATCTCGACGTAAAGCTGCGCGGCGATCGCCTGCAGCTCGTCGGGACCGACGCAGCTCGCGAATGCGTACATCGTTTCGCGCCAGGTCCAGAACGAGTCCGATGGATTCGTTTGGCGTTCCGCGAGGCCCGCCATCGCGCGCTGAAACGCATGCGAATGCAGGTTCGGCATGCCGGGCAGCACATGGCGTCCCAGGTACTCGGCATGGTGTGCGCGCGCTGCGCCGCTTTGCAGCGCAGCGATCCTTCCCGCATCGAGGTCGATGCGCACGCCCTCGTCCCATCCCTGCGGCAGCCAGGCGTAGTCGGCGAAATAGTTCATGCGGTGTCCCTCAAGCGCAGGCGTGATGCGCGATTATGCGATACTCGCGCCGCAGCCGGGCTGCCGTCTGACGAAAAGTCCGGCCGTACCCCTTCACGCAGGAGATCTCGCATGAAAGCCCTGATCGTTGCGTCGCTCAGCCTTGCTTCCTCCATCGCGTTCGCGTTGTCGCCAGCGATGGAAGAGCAGTTCGTCGACACCTACAAGAAAGCCTACGAGGCCAAGGACGCGAAGACCCTGAACGGCCTGCTCTACACCAAGGGCGCCGACCCGCAGGCGCTCGAGTTCTACAAGATGATGATGACCGCCGACATGGGCGGCAAAGTCACTTCGATCGAACTCGTCAATCTCGACGCCGACGACAAGAAGAAAGTCAGCGAAGTGATGAAAGGCCCTGGCGGCAAGGACATGAAGCTCACCCTGCCCGCAGTGAAGAAGCTCGTGATCAAGACCGAGAGCAAGGAAGGCGGCTCGTCGAGCAGCTCGAGTTCGACCTTCGTCGGCGAAGCAGACGGCAAACTCTGGATCGACACGCCGGGTCCGGCCAAATAGTGAAAGGATAGTCGCGATGACGGCGCGCTGGGACGGACTACTGCTCGATTGCCGCCTCGCCACGCTGGCAGACAACGGCGCGCCGTTCGGCCTGATCGAGCATGGCGCGCTCGGCTGGAAGGACGGCAGTATCGTCTACGCCGGCGCGCAATCCGCATTGCCGAATGCACCCGACACGCTCGCCGCGCAGGTGGAAGACTTGCGTGGCGCGCTCGTCACGCCGGGCCTGATCGACTGCCACACGCATCTCGTGTTCGGTGGCAATCGCGCGGACGAATTCGACCTGCGCCTCAATGGCGCGAGCTACGCCGATATCGCCAAGGCCGGGGGCGGCATCGTCTCGACCGTCACGCGCACGCGCGCGGCGAGCGAAGACGCATTGTTCGCACAGTCGCTTGCGCGTGCACGCGCGCTTGTCGCCGACGGCGTGACTACGCTCGAAATCAAATCCGGCTACGGCCTCGACCTCGACAGCGAGATCAAGATGCTGCGCGTCGCGCGGCGCATCGGCGAGGAGCTTGGTATTGGCATTCGCACGACCTTCCTCGGCGCACATGCGGTGCCGCCCGAATTTGCCGGACGGCAGTCCGACTATGTCGACGAAGTCTGCATCCATATGCTGCCCGCGATCGCACAAGCGCAATGCGCCGATGCGGTCGACGCGTTCTGCGAAAACATCGCGTTCACGCCCTACGAGGTGCGCCGCGTGTTCGAGACCGCACGCGCGCTCGGCCTGCGCGTGAAGCTGCACGCCGATCAGCTCAGTGACAGTGGCAGCGCCGCACTTGCCGCGGAATTCAGCGCGCTCTCCGCCGATCATCTCGAATACACCAATCTCGAAGGCGTGCGCGCGATGGCCGCCGCCGGCGTCGTTGCGGTGATGCTGCCCAGCGCGTTCTACTGCCTGCGCGAAACCCAGCTGCCGCCGCTCGCCGCATTGCGCGAACACGGTGTACCGATCGCCGTCGCGAGCGATCTCAATCCCGGTACCTCGCCCCTGCTCTCATTGCGCCACGCGATGAACCAGGCCTGCACCCTATTCCGCATGACGCCCGAGGAAGCCCTGCGCGGCGCGACCGTACACGCCGCACGCGCGCTCGGACTCGACGATCGCGGCACCCTCGAAACCGGCAAGCGCGCCGACTTCGCCGTCTGGGATGCCGAGCATCCGGCCGAGCTGTGTTACTGGATTGGCGGCTCGCTCGCTCGACACGTAGTTGCGTCGGGGCGAGCGCTGAGCGCCAACGAGATGGCTTAGCGCGTAGCGTGTGCGAGGTGATGCCAAACGGCGGCACACGGTATGGTTTCATGCGAAAATCGGCTAAATGGCCCGGTAGCTCAGTTGGATAGAGCGCGCCCCTCCTAAGGGCGAGGTCACAGGTTCAACTCCTGTTCGGGCCGCCAATGAATCCTCAGAAAAGCTCGGGGCGGAACCAGCTAGAAATCGCACGCACCTATATCGATCGCCGAGCAATCGATGCAGTCCACCCCACTGACGATGTCACCGAGGGTGGATGACTTTTTCCCGCCGCGCCCCGAATCTTCGGTTGCCGGCTCATCCATCGTCATCGCGAGCAGTGTCGAGTACGACTGGCGACAGCGCATGAATTGCCCCGGCATGGCTCGCCACAAGGCGATAACGCCGCGACGCAGCACCAATCGTTTGGCGAATTGGGAGCACGAGTCCCTGCCGGTGAGCGCTCGATGCGCGCAGCGAAACCCCTTGTACGGCGACACGTACTGCTGGTAGATACCGATGGATCCTGCCGCGACATACTTCAGCATGAAGCGCCCCCAGCTGTAAGAAAGCGTGCGCCAAGCGCACGGCCAGAACCCCGATACTTCAAAAACGTAAAGGAGCGGAAAAAAGAATCAAAAAACGCGGGAACGTTGGCGACTGAGAACAGCCTAGCCTCCTTGGACGCTGGATCGTCAGTGCACAGGCGAAGTGAATTGTGCGTATGCGGCACCTGGCGCTATTGCACCGATACGGGATCCTTCACCCGTCCCCACTTGACCAGTTTCGTCGTGCCGTAGTCCTGGCTGTGTTCGGAACAGTGTCCCACCACAAGAGAGCCGGCCTTCGCCTTGTCCGATGCAACGCACTCACCTTGGCATTGCATCCCGTCGACGCACCATCTGCCCGCGTCGGATGTCTTGAGGTCGCAATAACGGTTTTCCCGCAGCGATTCGATCGGCGTCCAGGTTCCGCCCGCAGCTGAACAGTCTGACTCGGTGGCCGGAGACAGGGGCTTGTTGACCGCACCGCAACTAACGCAGGCGATGGCGACCATGCACAACAGGATTTTGTGCCGCACGAATCACTCCGTTTCATTGAGCCCCCCTGCGACGCAACTATAGCTCGCTCCGCGTTAAGCGCACCGCATCGATGCGATGACACCGACCAGCGGCAGTGTTTTGTGGATCAACCGAACTCGGGCAATGACGGCCAGCGTTCGCTCAGCGGTTTGCGCACACCGCGGCAAACGAAGATGTCGGGATGGTCCTGGGTTTCCTCGTTGGACACGTTGGCTTCATTGGACGTATGCCCGGAAAGCTCCACCGAGTCGCAGTACGGTTCCCAGTACTTGCGTTCCGAACCGTTGATGATGATGGTCTGCGCTGCGGGATCGCCCGTGCCGCGCAACCAGTATGTGTTCACGGCGCTGACCGGTTGCGGCAACCCAAATCGCGGGCCGTACAGTTCGAGTGCACCGGCCTCGCCGTAATTGCTCGCATAGATGACCGCGTGTTCGCGCTCTGCCGGAGTCAGGGTTTGCCAGATGCGCGCATTCTCGCGTACGAGTTCGATCCAACCGAGCTGCTCGCGGAAATCGTACGACGCGGGCGACTTCTTGATTACCAAATCCCAGTAGCTCGAATGTATTGGTGCAAGCGGCAACAACAGCGCTGCGAGGCCCAAGGCCATGACCGGCAGCAGGGTCGCGATCGTCCAGCCGATGCGGCGCACGGCGACACGGCTGGCGTCGAGCCATGCCTGCATCTGCACGACGCCCGCGATCAACAGCATCGGATAGACCGGACTCGTGTAGTAGCCGCGGCCTTGCGCGAGCGCGAACAGCACGACGGACAGCAACGCCATCCACGCGAGCACGCGAAACCGCGATGCCTCTGGGTTCGCGAACAGACGGTACAGTCCGAACGCCAGAAATGGCAGGAAAACCGGATTCGGACCGATGATGAGCTGGTCTTTCCAGAACGAGGCCGTGCGCCCCCAGGCCATGTCGCGCGCGTGGATGTGCTTGACGAAATCGAGATAGACGAAGTGATGCTGCACCTGCCAGATCAGGTTCGGCAGGAACATTGCGATGGCGATCGCCGCACCGACCCACGGCCAGCGCGTAGCGAGATCGCGCCGCAGCGGCGTGAGCAACACACTGAGAGTCAACGCGACGGCAAAAATCCCCATCGTGTATTTCGCCATCATGCCGAAGCCGATCGCCACACCGATCGCGAGCCACCAGCGCAGGTCGTTCGACTCGATGCGACGGACGACGGCATAGCCAATGAAAACGACCGCGAGCAAATCGAAGGCGTTGTATTGCAGGATGCCGCTCGAGAACAGCGAAATCGGCGTGAGCGTCACCACCACCGCGGCGAGGAACATCGCGCCGCGCCGTGCGCCCATGCGCCGCGCGGTCAGACCGGCCAACACGACGACCAGGCTTTGCGCGAACGCCGAGAAAAAACGGAAGCCGGCGAGCGAGCCGCCGAACCATTCCCATCCGACACGGCCAAGGAACGGTGTCAGCGGCGGATAGGCGACGTAGCCCCAATCGAGATGACGTGCGTCGCTGAGCGTCTGCAACTCGTCGCGATGAAAGCCATACTGGCCGTTTGTCGCGACGTGAAAGATCAGCTTCGCCAGCGCGAGCGTCAGCAGCAGAAGCAGGTCGCGGTCAAACCCGCGCGAGCGCGGGGTAGTGGACATGGTCGAATTCATCGTGCCGAACCTATCTCAAAATCGTAGCGAGCGAAGAGAGTTCGCGCGTCGCCGGAGCGCAGGAACCGGAGTGTACAGTCGAGTACATGAGGATTCCGAGCACCGCCGGCGCGCGAAATATCGAGCGCAGTAGATTTTGAGATAGGTTCAATCAAAAGCGGTGCCGGAACATACGCAAGAAATGGCCCCGCCCGCGCTCACGGCGCTGGCCCGCTCTCCTTTATAATTAGCGGTTTCCCGCTCTACGGATAAGCCTATGTCCTCCCCGATTCTCAAGGCCCTTGGCCTCACCGCAACCGAGTCCGGCACCTATCTCGGCAACGGCGAATGGTCGAAGACCGACGACGCCGGCAAGCTCGAAGTCGTCAATCCGAGCAACCACGAGGTGCTCGGCCGCGTGCACGCCGCGTCGGCGAGCGACTACGAAACGATCGTCGCGCGCGCGCAAGCTGCGTTCGCGATCTGGCGCACGACACCTGCGCCGCGCCGTGGCGAGGCGATCCGCCTCTGCGGCGAAGCGCTGCGCAAGCACAAGGATGCGCTCGGCTCGCTGGTCGCGCTGGAGATGGGCAAGATCAAGCCCGAGGGCGATGGCGAAGTGCAGGAGATGATCGACATCGCCGATTTCGCGGTCGGCCAGTCACGCATGCTCTATGGCAACGCGATGCACTCGGAGCGCCCCGGTCATCGCATGGGCGAGCAGTGGCATCCGCTCGGCCTCGTCGGCATCATCAGCGCGTTCAACTTCCCGGTCGCGGTGTGGGCGTGGAATGCATTCATCGCGGCGGTCTGCGGCGATATCTCGATCTGGAAGCCGTCGCCGAAGACACCATTCAGCGCGATCGCTTCGATGAAAATCTGCAACGAGGCCCTGCGCGCCGGTGGCTTCCCCGATCTGTTCTTTCTGTTCAACGATGCCGGCGTCGAACTCGCGCAGACCTTCGTCGACGACCATCGCATCCCGCTGATCAGCTTTACCGGCTCGACCGCGGTCGGGCGCACGGTCGGTGAACGCGTGGCACGGCGCATGGGCCGCTCGCTGCTCGAACTCGGCGGCAACAACGCGATCATCGTCGACGCGACCGCCGATCTCAAACTCGCGATCCCGGCGATCGTATTCGGTGCGGTCGGCACGGCCGGCCAGCGCTGCACCACGACGCGGCGTGTATTTATCCACAACTCCATTTATGCCGACGTGCTCGGCAAGCTCGTCGGCGCCTACCAGCAGGTCGAGAAGAAGATCGGCGATCCGACGCTCGCGACGACCCTGATGGGTCCGCTCAATTCGAAGGCTTCGGTCGACGGCTTCGTCGGCGCGATCGACAAGGCGGTCAAGGCCGGCGGCAAGATCGAAACCGGCGGCAAGGCGCTCAGCGACAAGCCGGGCAACTACGTGCTGCCGACGATCGTCTCGGGCGTGAAAAATGCCGATGCGGTGGTGCAGACCGAAACGTTTGCGCCGATCCTCTACGCGATGCCGTTCGATACGCTCGACGAGGCGATTGCGCTGCAGAACGCCGTGCCGCAGGGTCTGTCGAGCTCGATCTTCACGCGCGATATGCAGACGGCGGAGAAGTATCTTTCCGCAGCGGGCTCCGACTGCGGCATCGCCAACGTCAATATCGGCACTTCGGGTGCCGAGATCGGCGGCGCGTTCGGTGGCGAGAAGGAAACCGGCGGCGGGCGCGAATCGGGCAGCGACGCGTGGAAGGCGTATATGCGCCGGCAGACCAATACCGTGAACTATTCGGATTCGCTGCCGCTCGCGCAGGGCATCAAGTTCGAGTTCTAGATTCAAGGGCGTAGATTTTCCGTTCGTGCTGAGCCCGTCGAAGCACGAACGAAAACGCCATGACGTCCGCCCTTCCGCCCTTCGACAAGCTCTGGGCGAACGGTTATCTTGAGCGCAGATTCACTCACTCGGGGGCTCGCATGAACACGACTGCACCGACCACCAGCACACCGGCGATTATCAGCCTGGTTTTCGGTATCTTGAGCTGGTTTGTGCTGCCGTTTATCGGCGCGATCGTCGCGATCGTTTGCGGACACATGGCGCGCGGAGAAATCCGGCGTGCGCCGCCGGGCGCGATCGAAGGTGACGGCCTCGCCATTGGCGGATTGATTCTCGGCTATCTGCACCTGCTCGCCATCCTCGCGTTCGTGTGTTTTGCGATCCTGTTCCTCGGCGGATTTGCCTGGTTTGCGACGCATTGGCCGCATTGATGCCAAGGCGTTGAGCCGACATGCACATGGCATTATCATGTGCACATCGTTCGGCTCGCCCGTGGTGCGCCATGAAAACCCAACGCCTCACCCTGCTCGTCTCACCTGAAGATAAGCGTCATTTCAAGCATCTGGCCGAAGATCGCGGCCTGACCACGAGCGAACTCGTGCGCCAGGCCGTACGCGCCTACGGCGTCAATACAATCGACGACACGCGCGAACTTGCGGCGCTGACCGCGGAGCTGCGCGCCACGATACCCGCGATGCGCAAGAGCGTGCGCAGCGCGAACGCCGCGGCAGAACGCGCGCTCGCGAGCATCGCCTCGCGCCGGGGGAAACACTGATGGGCGCCCTCGCGGACGCCGTTGCCGTGCTCAAGGACGTGCTCAAGATGCGCGATGACCTTGATCGCCTATCGAAGAACGTCGACAAGCTCGCCACAGCGGCCAACGACATCGACAAACGCCTGATCCGCATCGAGACGATGGTCGAGATCGCGGAAAAACGCAGCGCCAAGCAGGCGCGCTTGCCGGCGAAGTAATCGCCCTTGCGTTGCACTGAACTTTGTACGCCCTCGCCCGCCCCTTTCTGTTTTGCCTCGACGCCGAGCGCGCGCATGATCTCGCGCTGGCTTCGATCGAGGCCGCTTACCGCATCGGCCTGAATCCGCTGCTCGCGCAGAAGCCGTCGCCGCTGCCGATGCGCGTGTTCGGCATCGATTTTCCGAATCCAGTTGGCCTCGCGGCGGGGCTCGACAAGAACGGTGCGTATGTCGATGCGCTGGCGTCGCTCGGCTTCGGCTTTGTCGAAATCGGCACGACCACGCCGCGCGCGCAGCCGGGCAATCTGAAGCCGCGCATGTTCCGCCTGCCCGAGCACGAGGCAGTGATCAATCGGCTCGGCTTCAACAACGGCGGCGTTGATGCGCTGCTGCGCAATGTCGAGCGTGCGAAATTCAGCGGCATACTCGGCATCAATATCGGCAAGAACAAGGACACGCCGAACGAGCACGCGGTCGACGACTATCTGCACTGTCTCGAGCGCGTTTACGCGCGCGCGAGCTATGTGACGGTGAATATTTCCTCGCCCAATACGCAGGGCCTGCGCGACCTGCAGGAAGAAGAATCATTGCGGCGCTTTGTCGGTACACTGCGCGAACGCCAGGAACAACTGGCCGCGCAACACGGCTTGCGCAAGCCGATGCTGTTGAAAATCGCACCGGACTTGAGCGAAAGCGAACTCGACGCGATCGCCGAGGTGCTGCTCGCCGCGCACATCGATGGCCTGATCTGCACGAATACGACGATCGATCGCAGTGCGGTCGCCTCTGCGCCACACGCACAGGAAGCCGGAGGTTTGTCGGGCAAGCCTTTGTTCGACAAGGCGACGGCCGTGCTGCACGGCATGGCGCAACGGCTTGGCGGCGAGATTCCGCTGATCGGCGTTGGCGGCATCGTGCGCGGCGCCGATGCGGCCAGGAAGATCGAGACAGGCGCAAGTCTGGTGCAGTTCTACACCGGCATGGTGTATCGCGGGCCTGGGCTGGTCGGCGAATGCGTCGAGGCGATTCGTTCCAACGCCAAGGCTAGCCCCGCGGCATGAACGACACGGCTTTGGATATCCCGGGCTGCACGCTTACCCTCGATGCCTCGCTGCGCGAACGCACGACATTTCGCGTGCCCGCGCACGCGGCACGCCTGATCGAAGTCACGAGCAGCGATGCGCTGCCGGCACTGTTCGCACATGCAGCACTTGCACGCGACGAAGTGCTCGTGCTCGGCGGAGGCAGCAATATGCTGTTCACTAGCGATTGGCAGGGCACGGTCGTGGCGATGGCGACGCGCGGGATCGATATCGTCGAACGTGTCGTCACTGATCACGGCGAGGCGGCGCTCGTGCGCTGCGCGGCCGGCGAGAACTGGAATGCCTTCGTGCACTGGTCGCTGGCGCAGGGCTTGTGCGGACTCGAAAATCTCGCGCTGATTCCCGGCCGTGTCGGTGCGGCGCCAATCCAGAATATCGGCGCCTACGGTGCCGAGGTGTGCGAGTTCATCGACGCGGTCGAAGTATTCGATCGCCAGTCGCGCAGCATCAGGCGCCTGCGCAATTCCGAATGCGCCTTCGCCTACCGCGATTCGCTGTTCAAGCGCGAACCTGGCCGCCATGTCGTCGTCAGCGTCGATTTCCTGCTGCCGCGCACGCATGCGCTGCGCCTCGACTATGCCGGCGTGCGCGAAGAACTCGCCGCAATGGGGGTCGCAACGCCGGATGCTGCCGCGGTCGCGCGCGCGATTGTGCGCCTGCGCACGCGCAAGCTGCCCGATCCCATCGTCGTCGGCAACGCTGGCAGCTTTTTCAAGAATCCCGTCGTCGCGCGCGCACAGGCGCAGGCGCTGCATGCGTCGCATCCCCAGCTGCCGCAGTGGCCCGCCTCAGAGGCACACATCAAACTATCGGCAGCTTGGCTGATAGAATCCTGTAATTTCAAAGGATTGCGCGAAGAAGATGCAGGTGTTTCTAGCCAGCACGCGCTGGTGCTGATCAATTACGGCAGGGCGACTGGCGCGCAGATCTGGGCGCTCGCGCAGCGGATTCAGGACACCGTTTTTGAACGCTTCGGAGTCAGGCTCGAACCTGAGCCTGTAGTCGTCTAGAACCTGCACTAAAGATAGGATCGGGTAGAGCGCAGTAGTTTTGAGATAGGTTTACTCGCTGCACTGGAAGTACAGCAGATGATCCGGATTCTGCGCGACCGCCTGCCCGAGACTGATGATGCCGCTGCGGCGCAGGCGCACCTCGTCGCGGTGCAGGCGCAGTTCCTCATCCTCGCCGAATTTCACGTAGGAACCGTTGGTCGAACGATCCGACACGACAAAGTAGCCGCGCTTGTATTCGATCAGCGCGTGATAGCGCGACACCCACTCCGCTTCGATCATGAGGCTCGAAGCCGCATCGCGCCCGAGCGTGAACGGCGGCGCGAGTTCGTCGAGATCGATCGCCTGGCCGCGATAGCGCAGGTGCAGGCGGATGCGCGCTTCCTGCGCCGCGTCGATCGTGATCGCGCGTTGCACCATGGTCACGTTGGAGGTGTCTTCGAGCCACTGCACATCGACGATGTCCAGCGGCTTCTGCTTGCCCGCGACGCGCGCCTGCCCCATCGAACGCGTGCGCAGCATGCCGACATTGGTCAGCATCTGCACCGTGGTCGCGGTCGTGATGATCTGCTCGCGCTTGGCCAGCGAGGCCATGCGCGCGGCGGTATTGACCGCGTCCCCGTAGACGTCATTGTCCTCGATCAGCGTTTCGCCGTGATGCAGGCCGATGCGGATCGCGAGATTCTCGCGCGAGAACTCCGGCGTCTGCGCCACACGCTTCTGCATGTCGATCGCACCGAGCATGCCCTGCATCGGCCCCGGAAACGTGCACAGGATTTCGTCGCCGATGGTCTTGATCACGCGCCCACCGTGCTGCTTGGTCACATCGGCGAGCGCAGTCAGCACGGCCGCAGTCAGACGGCGCGCCTCAAGGTTGCCGCGCGTCTCGTACAGCTTGGTGCTGCCGCTGACATCGGCGAAGACGATCGTGAGTTGGTCGGCCATTGGGCCAAGTTTAGCGGGAAACCGTTACACGTTGCGATGCCGCGGGCCCAAGAGCGCCCCTCAGCCTTTGCCCTCTCCCCGATGACTTGGGGAAGCGGGGAAGTGATCGTCGCGCTGCGCGCGACCTCGTTATTTGATTGAAGCGGCCGCCGCGACGATCTCCGCCTCGCCCGGCAGCACGAGGAAGGCCGCCCCCGCAAGCGGCGTGTAGGTGTCGGCGCCGACAACGCGTTTGAGCGGCGTCGCGCCGAGTCCGGCTTCGACGATGGCGGTGATGACGCCCTCGCCCACGCCCGCGCTGTGGCGCCCCTCGTCGACCACAAGGATGCGTTTGGCCATGGCCGCCTGCGCGGCGATGAACGCCTCGTTGAGCGGCACGAGCCAGCGCAAGTCGACGACGCGTACGCGCCAGCCTTGCTTTTCCTCGATTTCGCGCGCGGCGCGCAAGCTCATCGGTACGCCGTTGCCGTAGGTGAAGACGACGAGATCGTCGTCCGCGGTCGCATGCTCGCGCGCCGACGCATAGACACGGCCTTCGCCAAGCAGCATGGCTTCGTTCGGCGGCGGATACGCGGTCAGCCACTGACCATCGCCTGCTTCGTACAAGTCCTTGGTCATGTACAACGCGATCGGCTCTAGGAACACGGTCACGCGACCGTCGACCTTGGCCAGCGCAGCCAGCGTGCGCAGCATCATCGCCGCATCGTCGCCGCGGCTCGGACAGCCGACGACCAGACCCGGAATATCGCGCAGCGCGGCGATCGAATTGTCGTTGTGGAAATGCCCGCCGAAACCGCGCTGATAGCCGAGACCGGCGATGCGCACAAGCATCGGATTCTTGTATTGGTTGTTGGAGAAGAATTGCAGGCTGGCCGCCTCGCCCCGAATCTGGTCGCAGGCGTTGTGGTAGTAGGCGAGATACTGGATCTCCGGCACCGGCAGCATGCCCATGTTCGCGAAACCCTGGGCGAGGCCGAGGATCATCGTCTCGTCGAGCAAGGTGTTGAACACGCGCGCGTTCTTGAACGCCTTGTGCAAGCCCTTTGTGACCGTGTACACGCCGCCCTTTTGCGCGACGTCTTCGCCAAACAACAGCGTCTCGGGATACTTGCAGAACAGATCGTGCAGCGCGTTGTTGATCTGGATCGCGAGATGCCGCGGCGGCAATTTCTCCGGCAGCTTCTCCGCACCGCCGAAGACCTTCACACGCTGGGTTTCGTAGTCGGCACGCTGCGCTTCGGCTTTGACCTTGTCGGGCGAGTACGGCGCAAGCGGCGCCATCACGTCGGCCAACTCGGTCAGCTTCGGACGGCGATCGGCTTCCTCGGCCGCGGCAAAGCACTTCTTGCGGAAGTCCTCGTAGCGCGCGAGCAGCTGTTCCTTGCTGTAGATGCCCGCTTCGAGCGCGATCGCCGCGCTACGCAGCAGCGGATCGGTCGCCTCGACCGCCATCAGTTCCTCGACGCTGCGCCACTCGATTTCGAAGTCAGTGCCGGCGTGGCCCATGATGCGTGTCGTGCGCAGATGCAGGAAGGTCGGACGACGCGTGGTGCGGCAGTGATGGATCGCGCGCGCGACGCCTTCGTAGCCATTGGCGAGATCGAGTCCGTCGGCCTGGAAATAATCGAGGTCGCGGCGGCCGCTGAAGCTCGCGCCGATCCAGTCGCGCGGCGTCTTCACCGAAATGCCGATGCCGTTGTCCTCGCATACGAACAGCACCGGTGCGGCGAGTTTCTGGTACGCGGTCCATGCGGCTGTGTTGAACGCGGTCTGCGCCGTCGCGTGATTCGCGCTCGCATCGCCGAACGAGCAGATCGCGATCGAATCATCCGGAATCGGCAACGTATGGCCGATGCGCTTCGCCTGTTCGATCGCCACCGCGGTGCCGAGCGCCTTCGGCAGATGCGAGGCGATCGTCGAAGTCTGCGGCAGCACCCACAGCGGCTTCGAGCCCCAGACCTTGTGGCGACCGCCCGAGGCGGGATCGTCCTTGCTCGCGGCGAAGCTCAGCGCCGAATCCTGGATCGGATCCATTCCGGGCAGCTTGCGAAAACGCTCGGCCATGAAGCCGCCGCTGCGATAGTGCAAAAACGCTGGATCGGTATGCCGCGTCAGCCGCGCGACCATCGCATTGCCTTCATGACCGGATGAGCCGATCGTGTAGAACACTTTGTTTTTCACGCGCAGCACGCGCGCCATCAGGTCAAGGTGGCGGCTGATCAGCTGCGAGTCGAATAGTTCGATGAAATCACGGCGCGAGCACAAGCTGCCCGGCAGCACGGGTGCATCGTCCGCGCCCGCGCGCGCGACGCCGCCCTGCCAGTTCTGCACGAACTCGACGAAGTTCGCATCGCACACCTCGGCTCGGTTGACGTTCTTGTGGCGCGCGGGGATCGGGTTGGGAATGGCGTTCATCGGTTATCAGTCGTCAAGTCGTTGCGTGCGCCGGCGTCGCGAGCGCGCCGACGGACTGCATGATCAATTCGGTGTTTTCGTCCGCGTACGGCGGCATCGGCACGTAGCCCGGCTGCAGACAGATGCGGCGCAGCCACGCAACGATATTCGGATAGCGCGCGAGGTCGAAGCCACCGTCGCCCGCGCAATGCGTGTAGGCGAACAGCGCGATATCGGCGATTCCATAACCTGTCGCACTGAACCACTCGTGCGTCGCGAGGTGCCTTTCCATTACCGCGAGCGCCGCGTCGCCGCGTTCGCGCAGTTTCGGCAGATCGGCGCGGCGCGGCGAATCGAGCGGTGTCCAGCCGCAGATGAAGCGCGCCACGGCGACATAGGGCTCATGGCTGTACTGCTCGAAGAACATCCACGCCAGCGTCTGCGCGCGCTGCCAGGCATCGCCCGCGAAATATGCCGTGCCGTCGGCGAGCCAAGTCAGGATCGCATTCGACTCGACCATGACGCGGCCGTCGTCGAGCTCGAGCATCG
>CAZDWH010000053.1:0-16963 GCA_964509025.1 uncultured Rhodanobacteraceae bacterium | reverse complement strand
GTTGGCACGGCGAGCATCGCATTCAACAACTGCAACTCGCTGGTGATGACTTACAACTTCACCTCCGGCACCAACGCCGGGCAGACCGGCACGATCAATCTGCAGCGTGCCGGGCCGACGCCGGCAGGGTGCAGCCTGTAGCTGAAAGACGAAAGGCCTGGCTGGCTGCGCCAGCTACGCCGGAGCGGCTGGTTTGCTCAACAGCAATTCGGTCGCCAGCACGCCAGGCAGGGCGTCGATGCTGCGCTTCAGGTCGACGCTCGCGCGCACGCGCCATTCGGCACCGAGTTCGAGCTCGGCCTGGCCTTGCGCGTTCTTGTAGGAGAGGCGCAGCGGTGTCTTGCCGCCGAGATGGCCGCTCAGCAGCACGCGCAGGCGCGCGGAGAACGCTGCGTCGACGCCGTTGAGCTTGACGCGCAGCAGACGTGCCTGGCGCTCGCAAATTTCGCTCAGCGTCGACACGCGCCGCGTGCGCAGCGTGAAGCCGCCGGCGAACTCATCGGTCATGAGCCCGCCTTCGATCACGAGCATCGCATCACGTGTAAGCAAGGGCGCGAACTCGACGAAGGTTTCGCGGAACAGGCTCACCTCGATGCGTCCGGACCAGTCCTCGATCTGCGCAAAGGCCATCGTGTCGCCGCGCTTCTTCAGCGCCGTGAGCATGCCGGCGATCACCACCGGTTGGCCGTTGAAGCGGCCACGGCGCTGGTCCGGCGCAGGCGGGCGGTAGATCTTTGCGAGCTCGCCGATCGGCGCATCGCTGATCTGCACCATGAGTTCGCGCCAGGCCTCGGTCGGATGACCCGAGAGGTAATGCCCGAGCGTCTCGCGTTCGCCGACCAGTTTCTGCTGCAGCGGCCACTCCGGCACGACGGTTAGTGGGGTCAGAGTCGACTTTGCGAGCAAAGTCGACTCTGACCCCATCGCGAACAACCCCATCGCGAACATGTCGTTCTGCCCGGCCTGCGCGTCGCGCGCCTGCTGCTCGGCGGCCTTCATCGCTTCGGGCACCTGGGTCATCAGCGAGGCGCGGTTCGGTCCGAGCGTGTCGAGCGCACCAGACAGCACGAGCGCTTCGAGCACGCGCTTGTTGAGCTTGTGCGGATCGACGCGACGGCAGAAGTCGGCGAGGTCGGTGAACGCGCCCACGCGCGCGCGTTCGCTTGCGATTGACTCGCACACCGCGCGGCCGACGCCCTTGATCGCGCCGAGGCCGTAGCGGATGCTGCCGTCGTCCTCGGCGACGAAGGGGTAGTTCGACGAATTGACGTCGGGCGGCCGCACCACGAGCTGCATCGCGCGCGCTTCGTCGAGGAAGTTGACAACCTTGTCGGTGTTGTCCATGTCGCTCGACAGCACCGCGGCCATGAATTCGGCCGGGTAGTGCACCTTCAGCCACGCGGTCTGGTACGAGACGAGCGCGTACGCGGCGGCATGCGACTTGTTGAAGCCGTAGCCGGCGAATTTTTCCATCAGGTCGAAGATCGCATCGGCTTTGGCCTGGCCGACGCCGTTCTTCTCCGCACCCTCGCGGAAAATTTCGCGTTGCTTGGCCATCTCGGCCGGAATCTTCTTGCCCATCGCGCGACGCAGCAGGTCGGCGCCGCCGAGCGAGTAGCCGCCGACGATCTGCGCCATCTGCATGACCTGTTCCTGGTAGACCATGATGCCGTAGGTCTCGGCCAGCACCGGTTCGACGCGTGGATCGGGAAACTCGATCGCCTCCTCGCCATGCTTGCGCTTGCAGAAGCTCGGGATCAGCTCCATCGGGCCCGGGCGGAACAGCGAAGTCAGCGCGATCAGGTCTTCGAAGCGGTCAGGCTTCGCATCCTTGAGCATGCCCTGCATGCCGCGCGATTCGAACTGGAATATCGCAATCGTTTGCGCGCGCTTGAACAGCGCGTAGATCCGCGCGTCGTCGAGCGGAATCTGCGTGATATCGATCGGCGCTTCCTGCTTGCGCGCGCGCCGCGCATTGATCGCCTTCACTGCCCAGTCGATGATCGTCAGCGTGCGCAGGCCGAGGAAGTCGAACTTGACCAGGCCGATCGACTCGACGTCGTCCTTGTCGAACTGCGTGACGACGCCATCGCTGCCGCCTTCGGAGTAGAGCGGCGCGAAGTCGGTCAGCGTTGACGGCGCGATCACCACGCCACCGGCGTGCTTGCCCGCGTTGCGCGTCAGGTCTTCGAGCGTGATCGCGAGATCGACGAGATCGCGCACTTCGTCTTCGGTTTCGTAGGCGTCGCGGAATTCGGCGACGATGCGGCCCGCATCCTTGCGCGCGCGTTCGCTGCGGCCGAGCGCGTCCTCGAGCGTCAGCGGATCGGCCGGCTGCAGCGGGATGAGTTTCGCGATGCGGTCGACATGGCCATAGCCCATGCCGAGCACGCGCCCCGCGTCGCGCAGCACGGCCTTTGCCGCCATCGTGCCGTAGGTGATGATCTGGCTGACTTTGTCGCGTCCGTATTTGCGCGCGACATAGTCGATCACCTCGTCGCGCCGGTCCATGCAGAAGTCGACGTCGAAGTCGGGCATCGACACGCGCTCGGGATTGAGGAAGCGCTCGAACAGCAGGCCATAGCGCAGCGGATCGATATCGGTGATGCCGAGGCTCCACGCGACCACCGAACCCGCGCCCGAACCGCGACCCGGTCCGACCGGAATGCCCTGGCTCTTGCCCCAGCCGATGAAGTCCGCGACGATGAGGAAGTAGCCGGGGAAGCCCATCTTCACGATCACGTCGACTTCGCGGTCGAGCCGCGCGACGTAGTCGGCGTGCGTGAACTCGGGGGCCGGTAGATGCGCGGCGAGGCGCGCTTCGAGTCCCGCATGCGCCAGCGCGCGGATGTGCGAGTCGACCGTTGCGCCCGCGGGCACAGGGAATTCCGGCAGGTAGTACGTGCCGAATTTCATTTCGAGATTGCAGCGCTTGGCGATCTCGATGCTGTTGTCGATCGCCTCGGGAATGTCGGCGAACAGCGCGATCATTTCTTCCGACGATTTGAGGTATTGCTCGGGCGTGTAATCGCGCGGCCGCTTCGGGTCGGCGAGCAGGCGGCCCGAGTGGATGCACACGCGCGCCTCGTGCGCTTCGAAATCCTCGCGCGTGAGAAAGCGCACGTCATTGGTCGCGACGACCGGGCAATCGCTGGCCGCGGCGAGCTGCAACGCGCCGTCGATGAAATGCGCCTCGTCGGGGTTCCCGGTGCGCGAGAGTTCGAAATACCAGCGATCGTCGAAATGCTGCAACCACGTACGCGTCAACGCGAGCGCAGCTTCGGGCTTGTCGGCGAGCACGAGCTGGCCGACGTCGCTCTGCCGTCCGGCGAGCGCGATGAGGCCCGCGCTGCAGCCGGCGAACCATTCCGGCTGCACGAGCGCGAAATCGCCATGGCGGCCTTCGAGATAGCTGCGCGAGATGAGCTTGGCGAGATTCAAATAACCCGCGCGGTTCTGGCACAGCAGGGCGAGGCGGAACGGTTTGTGCGCGTCGTTCGGATTGGCGATCCACAGGTCCGCGCCCGCGATCGGCTTGATGCCGTTCGCCTCGGCCGCGCGATAGAACTTGACCAGCGCGAACAGATTGCTCTGGTCGGTCAGCGCCAGCGCCGCATGCCCCGCCTCGACCGCGCGGCTGATCAGGTTCGCGCGCGAGCCCGCCTTGGCCGGGTCGCCGTATTCGGGCTTGTCGGGCAGGCGGATCGTTGAATCGACCAGCGAAAAATCGCTGTGGATGTGCAGGTGGGCGAAGCGGGTCATCTGCCGACTATTCTAGCCGCTCGATCTACCGCCGGCATGACTAAAAAGCGCAGCGATCAGACCGGCTCGCCGCGCCCCCTGACCTGCTTGCCGGAAAACAGAATCAAGCGGTTGCGCGCTTGATTCGTTTGTCGGAAAGCTCGGGTACTGCCGAACTTCTTAGAACCGGTAGCCTACCGAAAAGCCGTAGGCGATGGGATCGATATGCACCGTGCCGACTTTCGCACCGTTGACTTTCACGCTCGGATCGATCTTCATCCAGCGCGCATCGAGTGAGACGAGCCAGCGACTGTCGACGTGAAAATCGAGGCCTGCATGCAATGCGGGTCCGAATGTGTCGGAAAGGCTAAGTTTGGTGCCCGCGAGCGGACCAGTCGTGTGTTCGCTGAAGAACAGCGTGGCATTGAGGCCGACGCCAACGAATGGCGAGACGGTGCCATCCGGATTGAAGTGATATTGCGCGCTGATCGTCGGTGGCAGTTGCTTGACGGTCGCGGCCTTCACGCCATTCAGCTTCACATCGTGCTGCCAAGGCAGGGAGGCGAGTACTTCGACGCCCCAATTCGGCGTGAACAAATACTCGCCGGTGATCGTGGGCCGCACATTGGAGCTGACGTCGGCGGCGAGCGTGCCGCCAGCAAGTGTGCCATTGTTCGATTTGGGATCGACTTCGTGGACGCCGACCTTGAAGATCCAGGCGTCCGCTTCGGCAGCCATCGCCATGGGTGTGCAGAGGGCAGCGCCAAGAACGATGGCTGCCATCGCAATCGGATTCTTTTTCATCTATGCACCTGTGGTTGGAATCGGGGTGCACATAGGGTCGCATTGTGCTGCGGCGCAGCATTTGACCAGGATCAACTGAATTGTTTGGTCTGCGGCGTCCGCAGCTTCTCAAAGGACAAGCTCCATCTGCTTCATCGGCATAAAGCTGCGTCGATGTTCGACGCAAGGTCCAAGGCGATCGAGTGCGGCGAGATGCGCGGGCGTGCCATAGCCCTTGTGCTGCGCAAATTCGTAACCGGGATAACGTGCGTCGAGTTCGCGCATATGCGCATCACGTGCGACCTTGGCCAGGATCGACGCGGCGCTGATCGCAGGTTCGAGCGCGTCGCCGTCGACGAGTGCATGCGCGGGACAGGGCAGGTCGCGCGGCAGCTGGTTGCCGTCGATCAGCGCGACGTCCGCGGCGATCGAGAGCGCACGCAGCGCGCGCGACATGCCGGTGAGGCTCGCCTGCAGGATATTGATGCGGTCGATTTCCTCGACTTCGACCGCGACGATGCTGAAGGCGAGCGCGCGTTCGCGGATACGTGCATCGAGCGTCTCGCGCTGTTTTGCGCTGAGCGCTTTCGAATCGTCGAGTCCGCGGATTGGCCGCGCGGGATCGAGGATCACCGCCGCGACCATCACCGGGCCTGCGAGCGGTCCGCGCCCGGCTTCATCGACGCCGGCGATCAGGCCGGTCAGCGTGCGGCTGAAACGCCGGTCCGCGCGCATCATGGTTCAAGGCCGAAAGCTTGCCATCCTTGGCGTCTGGATCCCGGCATTCCCTGCCGGGATGACGGCTTCGCCATCATTCGTGCAGTGCTCCGAGCTGGTAAAAAATGTAGTTGTGGTAGGAGTCGAGCACGTTTTTCTTGCCGCAGTTCAGATAGAAACCGTCGCAGCGCTCGCGCATCAGCGCATTGGCCTGGAAGAACGCATTCTTCTTCACGCCGGCCATGTCGAGGATCAGCGAAGGCGCGAAGCTCAGGTCCATTTCGTGCTCGCCGATCTTGCGCGCCGGCAGATAGTTGGTCTTGAGCATGTAGTAGGTGATGAAATTCGGATCGCCGTCGCTCGCGGGAAGATTCTTGTCGAGCGCGCGCATGGCGCCGTCGAAGCTCGGCTGGTGGTCGCCGAAATGGAACAGCAGCAGCGGACGCCCGCCATCGAGCAATTTTTTCTCGAGCCCGGTCATCGCCAGATCGGAACCGTTCAAGCGCTGCAGATAATTGCCGAGATTGAGGTTCAGCCATTCGTCCAGCGCCTTCGGCGTGAACTTGCCCGGAAACGGCGGCTGGTCGTATGGTGGCGGCAGTTTCTTCAACGGCGGAGTCATGTGCGGGCCGTGCTGGCGCAGCGTCAGCATCATCACGAACAAGGGCTGCTTGCCGATCTGCTGTTTCTCCTTGTCGTAGATCTGGCTGAACACCTGGAACAGGTCGTTGTCGGAAGATTCCCATGACAGGCCGTAATCCTGGCCGTCGTAGAACGCGTCGAAGCCGTAGTTCTGGTAGGCATTGCGCGCGTTGATGAAGTTGCCCGACATCGGGTAGATCGCGATCGTGCGATAACCGGCCGCCTTCAGATCGCGCGGCAGCGAATTGTTGATACGTGGCGCGAGGTTGTACGGCGCGTACAATCCGGCGTCGCCGAAGGTCAGGTGATTCAAGCCCGACATCAGCGCGAATTCGCTCGTCCAGGTGCCGCCGCCCCAGACGTGCACCGTAAGCAATCCATTCGCGCGCGTGCGCCCGTCGGAGGCGAACATCTTGCGCTTGCACAGCGTCGGGATCGTGCAAACCTTGAGCATCGTCGGATCGTAGGTGCTCTCCTCGAGCACGGCGACGATGTCGGGATGCTCCTGCGGTTCCTTCAGCGGCTTGCTCGCAACGCAGGCGGGCGGCGCGCAGGCGGGTGGGTTGTCCGCGTCAGGCTGCGTCCACAGCAAGTCGCTATCCTCGTCCCTGACGAACGGTGGGACGATGATCTGCGTCTGATAGAACGAAGTATAGAAATCAGTGATGTAGCTCTTGTCGTTCATCGCCTGCCACATGCCCTTCTCGAACACCCAGGCGAAAGGGCCGCGCGGCCAGGCGGCGAGCCCGAGCACGACGAGCGCAAGCACAACGCCGCCCCAACGCAGCCAACGCTGCAGCGGCAGACGCATGCGCGCGAGAAACGTCGGGCGATCCCAGCGCCAGGCGAGCACGAGGATCGCGGGAACCAGGATCACCGCACAGACAATCGCGATCATGATCGGCGGATAGCGCGTCGCGACTTCGAGCAGATCGCGGTTGACGAAGTAGACGAGGTCCGGCGCGAGCAGCGGCGTCGTCAGGTAATGGAACTTCATGTAGCTCGAAATCAGCACCGTGCCGAACAGCACGACCGGCAGCGCGAACGCGAAGATCAGGCGGCGCGTAAGGAAGGCCAGCAGCGCGATCGTGACGATGATCAATGTCGCGGAAAAGCCGCGCTCGATCCAGGTCGCTTCCTGCAGCGGGCCGAGTGCGATCAGCGCGACGAATCCGGCAAGTACGAGAAGGGCGAGGATTTTGCTTCGGCGCGGAAGCGACGCGAGTCCGGGCATCGCGGGCGAGGGGAGTGCTGTCACTGCGACAAGTTACGTTGCGCGCGCGGTGGCGTCAACGCAATCTTGTGCTGCGTTGCGATGAGAATCGTGGCGTGCTTCATTGGCCTGCAAGTTCGGCTACGGCTGCCGCGGCATCGTGTTCAGTGTCGCCGCGCAGTGCGCGATGCAGCTCAGTGAATTTTTCGAGTGTTGCGGGCGGCAGCGCGCGCGTGCGCAGCATCGGCGCAAGCGCATCGGCGAGCGCCTGCGGGGTGCACGCATCCTGCATCAGCTCCGGCACGAGCGTTTCACCCGCTAGGATATTCGGCAGCGAATAGACCTCGGTACGCAGCAGGCCAAACCACTGTACCAGGCGATAGGTTAGCGGTGCGACGCGATAAGCGACGACCATCGGCCGTTTTGCCAGCATGGCCTCAAGCGCGGCCGTGCCGGAAGCGAGCAGGATCGCGTCGGCCGCGAGCATCGCTTCGTGCGCGTTGCCGTCGATGATGCGCAGGGCTGAGGGCTGAGGGCTGAGGGCTGAAAATGCTTCGCGGCAGGCCGCATTCGCCATCGGCGCGACGACTTGTAGATCCGGGAACTGCTGTTGGAGCAGCGCCGCCGCATCAAGAAAATCCCGCCCGAGCCGCGCGATCTCGCCGAGCCGGCTGCCTGGCAGCAGCGCGAGCACGAGCGCATCGGGTGCGATACCGAGCGCGGTGCGTGCGGCACGCCGATCAGGTTCGAGCGCGAAGCTCGTCGCAAGCGGGTGGCCGACAAAGCGCGCATCGACGCCGTGGCGCGCGTAGATCGGCGGCTCCATCGGAAACAGGCACAGCACGCGATCGGCGCTGCGGCCGATTTTCTCAGCACGTTTTTCGCGCCAGGCCCAGATCGAGGGGCTGACGTAGTGCACGGTGCGCACGCCAGCGCGCTTGAGCTTCCTTTCGAGGCCGAGATTGAAATCGGGCGCGTCGATGCCGACAAATGCGGCTGGCTTTGCGTCGACAGTGCGGCGATAGACATCGCGCCGGATCGCCAGCAGTTCGGGCAGATGCTTGAGCACCTCGACCAAGCCCATGACGGACAATTTTTCCATCGGCCACCACGAGTCGAGTCCCGCGGCGATCATGCGCGGTCCCCCAATGCCGGCGAAGCGCGCCTGTGGAAAGCGCGCCTTCAATCCCGCTATCAGATCGGCGCCGAGCAGGTCGCCGGAGGCTTCGCCGGCAACGAGGACAAACAAACCTGGACTGGCATTCACCGCGCCAGCGGCCGCGTGCCGCGTTCGATGAAATCGAGCATCGCGCGCACGTCGGGTTCGTCCTGCGCGGACGCGGCGAGCGCGCTGCGCACTTCGTCGAGCGATTGCTTGGACATGTACAGCGCGCGATAGGCGCGCTTGATCGCGGCGATGCGTTCGGGCGAGAAGCCGCGACGCTTCAAGCCTTCGCTGTTGACGCCGCGCGGGCGGCCGTAGTCGGCGGCCATCATCACGAACGGCGGCACGTCGCCATTGACCATGCAGTTCATGCCGATGAAAGCGTGCGCGCCGATGCGGCAGAACTGGTGCACGCCGGAGAAGCCCGAGAGGATCGCATGATCGCCGATCTCGACATGCCCGGCGAGCGTGGCGTTGTTGGAGAAGATCGCGTCGTTGCCGATGATGCAGTCGTGCGCGACGTGCACATAGGCCATGATCCAGTTGCGGTCGCCGATGCGCGTGACGCCGCCACCGTCGCCGGTGCCGCGGTTGATCGTGACGAATTCGCGGATCAGATTGCCGTCGCCGAGCACGAGCTCGGTGCGCTCGCCGTGGAATTTCTTGTCCTGGGGATCGGCGCCGACCGAGGCGAACTGCAGGATGCGGTTGTCGCGACCCATGCGTGTCGGGCCCTGAATCACCACGTGCGGCCCGATGTCGCAGCCGGCTCCGATCTCGACTTCGGCGCCGATCACGCTGTACGCACCGACGCGCACATTCGCGCCGAGTTTGCTGGACGCGTCGACTAGCGCCGTCGGATGAATACTTGCGGTCGGATGGATTCCAGCCGCGCTCATCCTGCCGAGCTCTCCGCGCACATGATTTCGGCTTCCGCGACCGGCTTGCCATCGACGCTGGCCTTGCCGAAGAAGATTGCCATATTGCGGATCATGCGTTTCAGTTCGACTTCGAGCACGAGCTGGTCGCCCGGCACGACAATCTTGGAAAACTTCGCCTTGTCGACCTTGACGAGGAAGTACAGCGGGTGGTCCTCGGGTGCATAGTCGTTCGACAGGTGCACGAGCACCCCCGAAGCCTGCGCCAGCGCCTCGATGATCAGCACGCCCGGCATTACCGGGTAGTCGGGGAAGTGGCCGGTGAAGAACGGCTCGTTGACCGTGACGTTCTTGATCGCGCGCACGCGCTTGCCGACTTCGTATTCGGTCACGCGGTCGACGAGCAGGAACGGAAAGCGATGCGGCAGCATCGTCGCGATCGTATGCGCCTCGATCGGCAGGGTGGGCAGGGTCTTTTTCGTGTTCATTGTTTTGAGGGAACCTTTGAATAAGCGTAGCGAGCGAAGGCAGTTCGCGCGTCGCCGGAGCGCAGGAACCGGAGTTTACTGGTAGTAAATGAGGATTCCGAGCACCGCCGGCGCGCCCGACTCTAGATGGTATCGGGCCGAGCGCAGTAGCTTATTCAGAGGTTCCCAGGTCCTTCTCCAGCGCAAGTACGCGCCGGGCGAGTTCGTCCAGGTGTTTGAAGCGCGCGGCATTGCGGCGCCAGCTGCGATTATCGTGGATCGGGGTACCCGAGGAATACTCCCCGGGCTCGTGAATCGAGTGCGTGACCAGGCTCATTGAGGTGATCGTGACCTTGTCGGCCACGGTCAGATGCCCGAGTATGCCGGCGCCGCCGCCGATCAGGCAGTACTTGCCGATCGTCGCGCTGCCGGCCACGGCGGAACAGCCGGCCATCGCGGTATGCGCACCGATGCGCACGTTGTGCGCGATCTGGATCTGGTTGTCGAGGCGCACGTCGTCCTCGAGCACGGTGTCGTCGAGCGCGCCGCGGTCGATCGTGGTGCTCGCGCCGATTTCGCAGTCATCGCCGATCACGACGCCACCGAGTTGCGGCACCTTGATCCAGTGATCCTTGTCGAAGGCCAGCCCGAAGCCATCCGCGCCGATCACCGCGCCCGGATGCACGAGCACGCGTGCGCCCAGGCGCACACGCGCGACGAGCGTGACGCGCGCGACCAGGCGCGTCTGCGCGCCGACAATGCAGTCTTCGCCGACATGACAGTGCGGGCCGATCACCGCGCCGTCGCCGATACGTGCGCGCGCGTCGATCACGCTGAAAGCGCCGATGCTCGCGCTGGGCGAAATCTGGGCGTTGGCTGCGACGACCGCGCTCGCATGCACGCCGGGCTGCGCTGCCGGCAGGCGCTCGAACAGTGCGGCGATTTTCGCGAACGCGACATAGGGATCCCTGGCAATCAGGGCGGGACCGCTGAAAGCGTCGGCATCGTCCGCGCGCAACACGATCGCAGCGGCGCGGCACTGCGCGAGTTCGCCGCGATACTTCGGGTTGGCCAGAAAACCAAGCTGCGTCGCGCCCGCGCGCGCGAGCGTTGCGACGCTGTCGATGCGGGTCGCCCCATCGCCACGCAATTCCAGCCCGAAACGCTCGGCGAGCTGCGCCAGCGCGAATGCCGTTGGCGCGCCGCTCACGGTTTCGCCGCGCCTGCGCCGAGCGTCTTCAGGCGCTGCAATACCGCGTCGGTGATATCGATGCGAGGATTTGCGTAAACCACCGGGCTCGGTACAACGAGATCGTAGCCCTGTGCGCGCGCGTATTCGATCGCGGTGTCCTGAATCAGGGTCAGGATACGATTGGACTCGGCCGCGGAACGCGCATTGATCTCGGCGCGCGCTTCATCCTTCATGCGCTTGTTGGCGCGTTCGGAGGCGTCGATCTCGCGCTTGAGCGCCTCGGCGTCGGCCTTGGTCATGATCGCGTTGTCGCGCTCGTAACGCTGCTTCAAGGCCGCCAGTTTGGCGTCGTCGGCCTTGATCGCTTCGTCGCGCTGGGCGAATTCGCGCGTGAGACGCGCTTTGGCGTCGATCATTTGCGGCGAGCTGTCCACCAGCCGCTTGATGTCCACGTAACCGATCTTCATCGCCGTGGACGCCGCTGCTCCGGTGCCGGCAGGCGTTTGCGCCGTCGCGGGCACCGACCCGACCAGCGCGGCGAGCAGCGCGCACTGGATGGCAATTCCGACCTGGCCCGCAACAGGTTTCACGCGATGGCACCCTCCACAAGGCCAGCGCAACGACGTGCGGTTGCGCGGGGTGCCTGAATCTTAACCCGAGCGCGGGAGTTTTTTGACGCGCATCGCCGATTTCGTGAACGAAGCCGCGTAAACCCCACGCGAAACCCTCGCCGGGCTTTAGAACGTGGTGCCGAAGTTGAACTGCAGCGTTTCCGGAATATCGCCCGGCTTCTTCACGATCGGGCGACCCAGGTTGATCACGATCGGGCCGACCGGGGCTTGCCAGTGCAGCGACAGGCCGGTCGAGACGCGCACGCCGTCCTGGCCGCTCCAGGAGAAGTCGCTGAACTTCTTGTAGACGTTGCCGAAGTCGACGTACCAGGACAGGCGCGTGCCCGAATCGTCCTTCACGAACGGCGTCGGGATGATCAGTTCGACCGAACCAGTGCTCTTGAACGAGCCGCCGAGCGGTTGCTGGCAGTAGTTCGAGTTCGTGCACAGCGGCACGACGTACTTGGTGTCGACCGCGCCGAGCGTGTTGTCGCGGAAGTTGCGCACGTCGGAAATGCCGCCGGCGTAATAGTTCTGGAAGAACGGCAGGCCGAGATCGCTGTGCTTGCCGTAGGCATTGCCGTAGCCGAGGAAGGCAGTGGCTTCGAGCGTGAGCGCATTGGTCAGCGGAATGTACTGCGAATAGCGATAGCTCAGTTTGTAGTACTCCGCGGTCGAACCCGGCAGCGCGACCTCGACGCCGAACTGCTGGATCGAGCCGTGCGTCGGGTTGAAGTACTTGTTGCGCGTGTCGTGCGCCCAGCCTGCGGACATCGTCCATTGATGGAACGTGTAATGGCCCAGCGCATTGATATAGTCGATGATCGGCGGCGGCGAAAAATAGGCGCGCGTGGTGATGAAGTTGCCGTTCGCGTCGAGCTGATAGACCGGATTGCCGTTCGAGTCGACGATGGAGTTGCCGAGCGCATCGACCGCAGGCACCGGCACGTTGCTGAAGGTCAGGATGCGCGTGCGCGCGGCGCCGAGCGACAGCGAGACCGAATCGCTCTCGCTGATCGGCAGCGCGAGGTTGGTCGAGAACGCCGCGGTGTTGTTGAGATAGTTGGCGATGTTCGCCTGACCCTGGTCGAGCTTGGAGTAGCGCACGTCGTAGCCGAGGCCGATGCCGCTGTCGGTCAGGTAAGGCTGGAAATAGTTGAGCGAGTACTGCGTCAGGTAGTAGCTCTTCGACACGGTTACGCCGGCGTGGTCGCCGGTGCCGAGGAAGTTGTTTTCCGACACCGAGACGCTCGCGATCAGCTTTTCGACCTGCGAATAGCCAAGGCCGAAGGTGAAGCTGCCGGAGTTGGTTTCCTCGACCGTGACGAGGATATCGACCTGGTCGTCGGTGCCGGCGACGCGCGGCGTGGTCAGATCGACTTTCTTGAAGTAGCCCAGACGCTGCAGGCGGATCTTCGAGCGGTCGATCGCGGCCTGCGAATACCACGCGCCCTCGAGCTGGCGCATCTCGCGGCGCACCACTTCGTCCTGCGTGCGCGTGTTGCCCTTGAAATTCACGTGGCGCACGTAAACGCGCTTGCCCGGGTTGACGAAGAAGTTGATGCCGACTTCGCGCTTGTCCTTGTCCGGCGTCGGGATCGGCGTGACCTGGGCGAAGGCGTAGCCGATGTTGGCGAGCACCGCGGTCATCGCTTCGGAGGATTTCTGGATCTTCTCGCGCGAGAACACTTCGCCGGGCTTGAACGCGATCAGCTTGCGCATCTCGTCTTCGCTCAGCACGAGCGTACCCGACAGCTTGACGTCGGAGACCTTGTACACGTCGCCCTCGGTCACCGCCGCGGTGAGGTACATCTCGCGCTTGTCCGGACTGATCGTCACCTCGGTCGAATCGACGTTGAAGTCGATATAACCGCGGTCGAGATAGAACGAATTGAGTTTTTCCAGGTCGCCGGTCAGTTTCTCGCGCGAATACTGGTCATCGCGCGAATACCACGAAGTCCAGTTGGTCGTGTCCGACTCGAAGTCAGAGCGGATTTCCTTCTCGCTGAAGGTCTTGTTGCCGACGATATCGATGCTGCGGATATTGGCGACCTTGCCTTCGGCGATGTTGATCGACAGCTCGACGCGGTTGCGGTCGAGATTGACCACCGTCGGCTTGATCGAGACGTTGTACTTGCCGCGGTTGTAGTACTGGCGCGTCAGTTCCTGCGTCACGCGATCGAGCGAGAGACGGTCGAACGGCTCGCCTTCGGACAGGCCGATGTCCTTCAGGCCCTTGAGCAGGTCTTCTTCCTTGAGGTCCTTGTTGCCTTTGATCTGGATCTTCGAGATCGCCGGGCGCTCTTTCACGGTAATCACGAGGATCGAACCCTGATGGCCGATTTGCACGTCGGTGAAGAAGCCGGTCTTGTACAGCGCACGCACGGCCTGCTGCGCGCGTTCGGTCGTGACGGTATCGCCTTTTTCAACGGGGAGGTAGGTAAAAACGGTACCGGCCGAGATGCGCTGCAGCCCATCGATGCGGATGTCGGAGGCGACGAATGGATCGATCGCGTGAACTTGGGCGGTGAGGCAGGCGAGCAAAACAAGGGCGGCGATACGCTTCATCGTCACTTCCGGGTAGATACGAACGCGGGATTTTAATGGAAAAGCAGGGTCAACTGCCCGGGGTGGGAGCAAAAGGCTAAAAAAACACGCTTTTCGCTCGAGCCCCTGGCTTCAAGCTCTGCCTCAAGACGCGAAATGGCGCGCTACATCGTTGTACAGCGCCAGACTCATCAGGGTTACCAGCAAAGCAAGGCCCACATACTGGCCGGCGATCAGTGTACGTTCGCTGACCGGACTGCCTTTGATCCACTCGACGAGGTAGGTCACGATGTGCCCGCCGTCAAGGATCGGGATCGGCAGCAGGTTGAGGATCGCGAGGCTCAGCGAAATCATCGCGAGAAAGGACAGGAACCAGGCGACACCCTGGTGGGCCGCGGCATTTGCGACTTGCGCGATTGAGATCACGCTCGACAGATTTTTAACCGAAGCCTGGCCGACAATCATTGCCTTGATCATGCCAAGGGTATCGCGCGTTTGCTTTGCTGTTTCTTTGAAGGCAGCCGGGATCGCCGCTAGTGGGCCAAAATGTTGTATTGCATCCTTGGGCTTCGCGAGCGCGCCGACCTTGACGCCTATCGCCCACTTGAGCTTGCCATCAATTTCCCGTTGCTCCGCTGTGATATTGAGTGGAATTTGCTTGCCATCGCGATCGATTAACAGCTCGATTTTGGGATTCTTTGCCGTTTCCTGAGCCAGCGTCGGGATAAAGCTTGAATAGCTCAGGATATCGAGGCCGTTCACCCTCAGGATGTGATCTCCGGCAAGCAACCCAGCGCGCTCAGCGGGCGTGTCCTTTTCCACGCTGTGTGCAAACGGAATCGAAGATTGCGCATCAAGCCCAATCTGATCGAACACGGCCTCGCTGTCCGGCGCACCCGGCGGCAGTTTAGACAGGGCGAGCGTTAGCGTGCGTGTCGCACCATGCGTGTCGGCGACTCCGATTGGCACATCGCGATGCAGCGCCGCGGCCTGCGTCACCGCGAGCATCGCGCCGCTCCACGAATCGACGCCTTCGCCGGCGACGGAGACGAGCTTGTCGCCCGCCTTGAAGCCCGCCTCTGCGGCGAGGCCTGTTGGGGTATCGATGATCGGCTGATAGTCCGGTCGCCCGATCACGAACATCGCCCAGAACGCGACCAAGGTGAACAGGATATTGAACACCGGGCCGGCCGCGGCGATCGCGATGCGCTGCCACGCCGGCGCCGACATGAATTCGCCCGGCTGACCCGCGACGCGCTCAGGATGTTCGGCCTCGCGTGCGTCGAGGAACTTCACATAGCCGCCGAGCGGAATCGCGCCGATCGCGTATTCGACGCCGTCGCGCGCGGTGCGCGACCAAATCGGCGAACCGAAGCCGACCGAAAAGCGCAGTACTTTGACGCCGAACCGACGCGCGACCCAGAAATGGCCGAACTCGTGGAAGGTCACCAACACGCCAAGCGTGACCAGCAACCACCACACCGAACCTACGACTTCACCCATGAAACCAATACTCCGAACCCAAACCTGTGAGCGCCCGCGATACGGGCTAGCAAGCGGCTGCAGTGCAGCCTAGGCAGCGGCCGCCGCGCGGCCCAGTGAGGGAAGTAAGGGCAGCTCCCACGTCTCGCCAGCGTGCCCATGTCTACGTCAGCAAAATGCTTGCCGCATCTTACTTTGCGCCACTTCGCGCGCCGTTAAATCCGTGTGAATCAGCATGTCGAGGCCTGCAACTGGTTCAGCCGGCATTGCGTCGAGCGTCGCCTCGATCAGCTCCGGAATCGCGAGGAAGGGCAGGTTGCCGTCGAGGAAGGCGCCGACCGCGACCTCGTTCGCCGCATTGAGCACGGCCGGCGCGGTCCCGTCCGCGGCGAGCGCGCGATAGGCGAGATCGAGGCAGCGGAAAGTCGCGCGGTCGGGCGCCTCGAATTGCAGCGCGCCGGTCTTGATCAAGTCGAGCATCGGCACGCCTGCGTCCACGCGCGCGGGCCACGCGAGCGCGTGCGCGAGCGCGGTGCGCATGTCCGGATTGCCGAGCTGCGCGAGTACCGAGCCGTCGGCGTATTCGACCAGCGAATGCACGATGCTCTGCGGATGCACCACGACTTCGATCTGCTCCGCGCTGGCGCCGAACAGCCAATGCGCCTCGATCACTTCGAGACCCTTGTTCATCAGCGTCGCCGAATCGACCGAGATCTTGCGCCCCATGCTCCATTTCGGATGCGCGCAGGCCTGGTCGGGCGTGATCGCTTTCAGGTCCTCGCGCTTGTGTCCGCGGAACGGTCCGCCCGAGGCGGTCAGCAAAATCCGTCGCGCGCCAGTGTTGGCGAACGACTGGTCTCCGCGCGAGTGCGGCAGACACTGGAAAATTGCATTGTGCTCGGAGTCGATCGGAATCAGTTCGCCGCTGCCCGCGCGCAGCGCGTCGAACAGCATCTTGCCGGCCATCACGACCGATTCCTTGTTCGCGAGCAAGAGGCGCTTGCCCGCGCGCGCCGCGGCGAGCGTCGATTCAAGTCCGGCCGCGCCGACGATGGCAGCGATCACGGTGTCGCAATGTTCGCTCGCCGCCTCTTCGCTCAGTGCCTGTGCACCAGCGCGCGCTGTCGTCGGGAGTCCAGCAGATTGCAGGCGATCGCGCAACGCGGTTTCGAGCGCCGCGTCGGCGATCACCGCAACATCGGGTTTGAAGCGCACGCACAGCGCGACGAGTTCATCGACCTTGCGGTTTGCGGCAAGTACGCTCGCGCGGAAGCGCTCCGGGTGGCGCGCGATCACGTCGAGCGCGCTCGCACCGATCGAGCCGGTGGCGCCGAGTACCGCTACTTGTCTCATAAGCCGAGCAGGGCTTTGCCGAGCGCAAAAAACGGCAATGCCGCGAACACGCCGTCGAGACGGTCGCACACGCCGCCATGACCAGGAAACAGATTGCCCGAATCCTTCACGCCCGCATGGCGCTTGAGCAGGCTCTCGAACAGATCGCCGATCACCGAGAAGCTCGCGCTGA
>CAZDWH010000052.1:0-16966 GCA_964509025.1 uncultured Rhodanobacteraceae bacterium | reverse complement strand
CACCATGAAATCGTTCAACCCAGTAAATCGGCCCGCCCTGCTCGCGCTGACTGGCGCGATGATTCTCGGCCTCACCACCCTGTCCGCCACAGCCGCACAACCGGTCGGCAGCTTCGCCAACCCGGCGCAGCTCTCCACGATCACCGTCACCGCAAGCGCCGAGGAAATCAGCGCCGCCTACGCGCAGGCCAATGTGCCGACGCTCGCCACCGTATCGGTACGCCCGAGCGATGAAGAAATCGTCGCCGCGTTCACGACTGAATCGCGCCCGCTGCCGACCCTGCCTGTCGTGAAGGTCACGGCGAGCGAGGAAGAGCGCATCGCCGCCGCGATCGACCCGACCGACCGCATCGCGGTGATGTCGACGATCACCGTGCTGCCGAGCGCAGAGGACCTGGCTGCGGCCAACACGAAAGTCGCCGTGGCCGACGCCAACGACGACAGCGGTTCGATTTTCGACACGGTGATCGAAACCGCGCGCGCCCAACCGCACCGTTTGCACCTGGACATGCCCTACTATTCGTTCAGCCGCGTCCTCACGCACGCCCCGAAGAACTGATCCTCGAGCTGGAATTGCACTACGCATCACCGTTGTACTTAGAGAGAATTGAGGACCGCCAATGAGCGTGACTTGGAATGACAATGCCCCGATCTACCGCCAGCTGCGCGACCGCGTCGTGGCGATGATCCTGGACGGCGTGCTCAAGCACGGCGACGCGCTGCCGTCGGTGCGTCAGGTCGCGGCGGATTTTCAGCTCAACCCGATTACCGTATCCAAGGCGTATCAGGAGCTGGTCGACGACAACCTCGTCGAGAAACGCCGCGGCTTGGGCATGTACGTGGCCGAGGGCGCGCGCGAAGCGCTGCTGCGCTCGGAACGCGAACGCTTCCTGCGTGAGGAATGGCCAGCGCTGCGCGATCGCCTCGCGCGCCTGGGCCTGGATCTGAACACCCTGCTTTCCAACAAGTGAGCCAATGGACTTACCCATGAGCGAAGTCTCACCACCCATCGTGCACGCCCGCGGCCTTTCCAAGAGCTACGGCACCACCGTCGCGCTCGATCATGTCGATCTGGAGATCGGCGCCGGTCGCATCGTCGGCCTGATCGGACCCAACGGCGCCGGCAAGACGACTGCGCTCAAGGCCATCCTCGGCTTGTCGGAGTTCGACGGCGAGTTGTCGGTGCTCGGCATGAACCCGCGCACGCAACGCACCGATCTGATGAAGGAAGTCTGCTTCATTGCCGACGTCGCGGTGCTGCCGCGCTGGCTGCGCGTGAGCGAGGCGATCGATTTCGTCGACGGCGTACATCCGCGCTTCTCGCGCGAGAAATGCCTCGCTTTCCTGGCGCGCACCAAGATCCAGCCGACGCAGCGCGTGCGCGAACTGTCCAAGGGTATGACCGTACAGCTGCATCTCGCGCTGGTGATGGCAATCGACGCCAAGCTGCTCGTGCTCGACGAGCCGACCCTCGGTCTCGATATCCTGTATCGCAAGGAGTTCTATCAGAGTCTGCTCAACGATTACTTCGACGAGGAAAAAACCATCGTCGTCACCACGCACCAGGTCGAAGAGATCGAGCACATTCTCACCGACCTGATCTTCATCAAGGACGGCAAGCTGGTCCTCAACGCGAGCATGGACGAAGTCGGCGAGCGCTACGCCGAAGTGATGGTCGCACCGGACAAGGCCGACGCCGCGCGCGCGCTCAAGCCGTTGAGCGAACGCGCAATCTTCGGCAAGACGATTTTTCTGTTCGACGGCGTCAATCAGAAACAGTTGGCCGAACTGGGCGAGTTGCATAAACCGAGCATCGCCGATCTGTTCGTTGCCACGATGAAGGGAACGTACTCATGAACCGGGCGAGCTGCATCCAACCACCGACTATCGCCGATCTGTTCGTCGCCACGATGAAAGGAACCTACGCATGAACACGGGCACATCCACGGCTGTCGCAACGCACACTCCGATGAGCCAGCTCGTGTGGCTGGTGAAGCGTGAGTATTGGGAAAATCGCGGCGGCTTTCTGCGCGCACCGTTTATCATCGCCGCCGTCGTCATTGGGCTCTTCGTGCTCGGGCTCATTCTCGGCGACGTTACCGCACATCGTCACGGCCTCAATGTCAGCGGGCTCAATATCTCCCAGGTCGTCCAGAAAATGGACGCTGACAGCGTGGCGAAGTTCGCCTCCGGACTCGATATGGGGCTGCTTGCGATGTGCGTGCCGATCATGATCGGCATGACCTTCGTCGTGTTCTTCTACTTGCTCGGTGCGCTCTATGACGATCGCAAGGATCGCAGCGTTCTGTTCTTCAAGTCGCTGCCGATTTCGGATGTGCATACCGTGCTGTCCAAGGCCATCGCAGGTGTCCTGCTTGCGCCGGTATTTGCCGTCGCGGCTTGCATCGCCCTGCACCTCGCGTTTCTGATACTTGTGACCCTATACGCCGCGCTGCACGGCACCAACGCGCTGCCACTGTGGTCACCAAGCCATCTCGTCGCACTCTGGTTCAAGTTCGTGCTGCTGATTCCTATCAATGCGTTGTGGGCATTGCCGACTGTGGGCTGGTTGTTGCTCTGCTCGAGCTTTGCTCGCAGCAAGCCATTCCTGCTCGCAACCGTAATTCCGCTGCTGTTCGGCTTCTTCCTCGCCTATATCGGCCTGCTGCAGGAGCTATCGTTGCCGAGCAACTGGTACTGGAAAAAAGTGTTCCTGCGCATTCTCGGCGGCTTGTGGCCCGGCAGCTGGTTGTTCTCCGGCTTCGCGAACAACTCGATGATGGTAAGCAACGGCACTAATGGCGTCGACGTCAGCATGGGCCGGTTCGACTTCGTCAACGCGCTGATTTCGATCGACCACCTGCTCGGCGTGCTCGCCTCGCCGGATCTGTGGATCGGCGCCGCAGCCGGGGCAGCGATGATTGCCGGCGCCGTGTACTTCCGCCAGCATCGTACCGAGGCTTACGCCTGACAATGACTCAGCACTGAAGGAATTGCGATGAACTACAAGTCCCCGATCCTTTGTGCACTGCTCGTCGCGAGCGTGACGGCGTGCAGCGGCAGCACAGATATCGGTTCGGTGTTCAGCGTCGCTGGTGAAACAGTGCACGTACACTCTTCGGTCGGCAACGACGCGCTTGTGTCCGCCGCCGGCGACCTGTCCATCGATGGCAAGGGCATCGCCGCCACGCCGCAGCAGCGCGAGCTGTTGAAGCGCTATTACGAAAGTGTCAGCCGTTTGCGCGACCATGCGGTCGACGCCGGCAAAGCTGGAGCCGCGACGGGGACCCAAGCTATCGCAAGCGTGGCGTCGGGCCTTGCCGGTGGCCATCCGGACACGATCGGGCCGGAAATCGAGGCGAAGGCAGCGAAGGTGGAAAGTGCCGTGGCCGAAATGTGCGCAAATCTAAAGGACGTTCGCGCCCTGCAGGATGAATTGGCGCGGCAATTGCCAGAATACCTGCCTTACGCGCGTATCGACGAACGAACGGTCGCGCGCTGCCACAAGAGTTGACGCAGGCACTGCCAGCCCGTCGTTTTGCAGCACCAGCGCGCTGCAACGGATCCGCAAACCCACCAGCGGGCGGCGTCCGCCCGCTGGCCTGATTCCACTTACTTGATCGTATCCGTCTGCACTCGATAGGCATTGCCGCTCAGTTTTTGCATCCCGGTCTGGCCGAGATTGATTTCACCGTCAAGCCAGTAACGCATGATCTCGTTGCCGACGCGCCGCGTCACTATCGCGACGCCGTTGCCGGTATAGATCGTGTCGTTGGCGTGCAGGTCGGCGACATGCAGGCTTTCAGAGATATCCTTGCCCTCCGCGTACTGCTTCTGCAGCGCACTGCGCTCGGCTGAATCCGCTGCCGGCACCTTGCCGACGAAGTTCTGCGTCTTCTCGCGTGCGCGCAGGACCACGCTGCTGCGTAGTGGCTCGCTCACCTTGTAGCGATTGTCGCCGAGCGGCTGCAGTTCGATTCGATCCAGATTGAGTTCGCCGTTGAGCCAGAACAGATGGGTGCGCGGGCCTTCGCGTCGCGCCACACCGCGGATATCGCCGTCGACGGCGACCAGGTCGTCCTTCTGCAACTGACCTGCGCTGAGCTCGCCTTCCGCCGCCTTGCCGTCGTTGAGATTCTTCTGCATGCGCTGCTTGATCGCGTCGATGCGGTCGGCCTCAGCCTTCGCCGCTGCCGCTTTCGCCGCGGCGACGCGCTCGCCTTCGGCCTTTTCGGCCGCGATGCGCGCAGCTTCCTTGCGCTCGGCCTCCGCCTTCGCCGCGGCGACGCGTTCGGCCTCCTTGCGCTGCGCTTCGGCTTTCTCGGCCTCGACCCGCGCGGCTTCGGCCTTCTCGGCTTCCGCCTTCGCCGTCGCGGCCTTGGCTGCTTCGGCCTTCGCGGCCGCCGCCTTCGCCGCGTCTGCTTTCGCGGCGTCGGGCTTCGCCGCGTCGGTCGGCGCCGCGGCGGCAGGCTTCGCATCTTCGATACGCACGAGCACATTCTCGAAGAAGCCTTCTTTCGTCTGCACGTTCGCGTCCGGCGCCCCGGCATGCAGTTTCGCCGCGACCTTGGCCTTCCACTCTGGCGGCGTGGTCACCACGACCGTTTTGCCCGCGGCCGCAGCCTGACGCGCAATTTCAGCGAGCTTCGCATCCGCCGCGCCCGATTCGAAATCCTTGCCATTGATCGCCATCTCCTGGCCCAGCAGGATGCCGGGTGCGATCGCCAATGCCAGTAATACGAGGGATTTGAAGCGTTGCATGGAGGTGCCTCTGGTCTGATTAAGCATTAGATGCCCTGGGGTTCGCGATTCTTTCACGCGCGCCGATCAGAAACCGAGAAGCAAATAACGTGCCGCAACATCAGGCCAGCCCTACATGGTTTTAGCCGCCGGCGGATCCGCCATGGTTGCTAAGCTCGACATCCCTGTCTCGCCAAGCAACCCCGCCCTTCGCTCCTGCTTCGGGCGTTCGCGGCGGCATGGTATGCGATTCACCGCATCCCATGCTGCGGCTCACCCACCACGCGTCAGCGCAAGCGGATCAAGCAGCCGCTGCAGTTCGGCTTTCGACAGGCCGGTCGTTTCCATCGCCACCTCAAGGATCGGCCGGCCTTCCTTGTAGGCGCGCTTGGCGGTCGCAGCGCCCTTGTCGTAGCCGATGATCGCGTTGAGCGCGGTAACGAGAATCGGATTCCTCGCCAGCGCCTCGCGAATGCGATCCTCGCGTACCTTGAACCCGGCGATCGCCTTGTCCGCGAGCGCACGCGAGGCATTCGCAAGAATTTCTATACTTTGCAGCAAATTGTGCGCGATCAACGGCAGCATCACATTGAGCTGGAAGTTGCCGCTCGCGCCGGCCAGCGTGATCGTGGCGTCATTGCCGATCACCTGCGCGCAAACCATCGCCATCGCTTCTGGAATGACCGGATTGACCTTGCCCGGCATGATCGACGAACCCGGCTGCAGCGCCGGCAACTCGATCTCGCCCAGCCCAGCGAGCGGCCCCGAATTCATCCAACGCAGATCGTTGGCGATCTTCATCAGCGAAGTCGCGAGCGTCTTGAGCTGACCGGACAGCTCGACCGCGGCATCCTGCGACGATAGCCCTTCGAAGAAATTTTTCATCGGCACGAACCGCACACCCGTCGCACGATACAGCTCACGGCAGACAGCGGGACCGAGCCGCTTGTCCGCATTGATGCCGGTACCCACCGCCGTACCGCCCTGCGGCAGCGCGCGCACGCGCGCGAGCGCGTCGCCGAAGCGCGCGATGCCCGACTCGATCTGCGCCGACCAGCCTGACAGCTCCTGCGCGAACGTCACCGGCATTGCGTCCATCAGATGCGTGCGTCCGGTTTTGACCGTTTTTGTCAGGCCTTTCGCGCGGCGATCGATCGTCTTTTGCAGATGCTTGAGCGCGGGCAGCAATTTTTCGGTCGTCGCCAGCGCCGCGCTGACGTGGATCGCCGTCGGAATCACGTCGTTTGACGACTGCCCCATGTTCACGTCGTCGTTCGGATGCACCTTCATGCCGCTGCTCGACGCAAGACGCGCGATCACCTCGTTCGCATTCATGTTGGTCGACGTGCCGGAGCCGGTCTGGAACACATCGATCGGGAAGTGGTTGAATGAACCGGGCGCATCGAACTCGCCTGCCGCGACGCGTTCCGCCGCATGCCGGATCGCCTTCGCACGCGCTTTCGGCAAGTGTCCAAGGTCCGCGTTTGCCTGCGCTGCCGCAGCCTTGATCAGCCCGAGCGCGCGGATAAATTCGCGCGGCATGGCAAGCCCGGAGATCGGAAAATTTTCGACCGCGCGCTGCGTCTGTGCGCCGTAGAGTGCATCCGCGGGCACCTTGAGCTCGCCCATGCTGTCGTGTTCGATGCGGTACGCGGCCATGTCGCTTCTCCTTCAGGGAATCTCTGAGCGCTGCACTGGTATCATAACGCCCTCGTTCGCCCCCGGATTTGTCGATGACCGCGTCGCCCCTCACCGCCCTCTCGCCGCTCGATGGCCGCTACGCCGCCAAGATCGAAGCGTTGCGGCCGATCTTCAGCGAAATGGGGCTGATGCAGCGCCGCGTGCTGGTCGAAGTGCGCTGGCTGCAGGCTCTTGCAGCGGAAAAGGCCATCACCGAGGTCGCGCCGTTTTCCGCGCAAGCTTCCGCGGTGCTGAATGCGCTTGCCGACAAGTTCTCGCTTACCGATGCCGAACGCGTGAAGGACATCGAGGGCACGACCAATCACGACGTCAAGGCGATCGAATATTTCATCAAGGAAAAGATCGGCGCCGATGCAGAACTGGCGAAAGCCAAGGAGTTCGTGCATTTCGCCTGCACCAGCGAGGACATCAATAACCTCGCCTACGCGTTGATGTTGCGCGATGCGCGCGCCGTGTTGCTACCTGCGCTCGACAGCGTGATCACGAAGCTGCGCGAACTCGCGCACGCGCATGCCGCATTGCCGATGCTATCGCGCACGCACGGCCAGACCGCGTCGCCGACGACGCTCGGCAAAGAGCTCGCGAATGTCGTCGCGCGTCTCGAGCGCCAGCGCAGGCAAATCGCCGCGGTTGAGCTGACCGGCAAGATCAATGGCGCGGTCGGCAACTACAATGCGCATGCGATCGCCTATCCCGAGGTCGACTGGCCCGCACTCGCGCAACATTTAGTCACCTCGCTCGGCCTCGTATTCAACCCATACACGACGCAGATTGAACCGCACGACTGCATCGCCGAACTCGCCGACGCTTTGCGCCGCGCGAATACGATCCTGATCGACCTTGCGCGCGACATCTGGGGCTATATCTCGCTCGGCTACTTCAAGCAATCGCTCAAGGCTGGTGAAGTCGGCTCGTCGACGATGCCGCACAAGGTCAACCCGATCGACTTCGAAAATGCGGAGGGCAATTTCGGTGTTGCCAATGCGCTGCTCGGACACTTCGCCGAGAAGCTGCCGATCAGCCGCTGGCAGCGCGATCTCACCGACTCGACCGTGCTGCGCGCACTCGGCACCGCGTTCGGCCACACGCAAATCGCGCTCGATTCGCTCGCTCGCGGTTTGAACAAGCTCAGCGTCAATCCCGAGCGTCTTGCCGCCGATCTCGACACAAGCTGGGAAGTGCTCGCCGAGGCCGTGCAGACCGTGATGCGCCGCCACGGTCTGCCCGAACCCTACGAGCAATTGAAAGCACTCACACGCGGGCAAGGCATCACGCGCGAATCGATGCGTGCGTTTGTCGAATCGCTGGCACTGCCTCCGGACGACAAGGAGCGATTGCTCGCACTCACGCCCGCGACCTACTCTGGCTTGGCCCAACAGCTCGCCAGCAAAATCTGATCTCGGGCGTCGGCCTGTCACGCGCCCCGGATCTGCCTCCATTGCGCCAGATTGCAAAGGCAATATCCGCGCTTCCTGCTGCCAACGCGGAGCCTTGATGCGTTCACTGCTACTGATTGCGCTGTGTCTCGCGGCCTGTGCTGCGCCGATAAAGCCAGCACCTGCGCCGCAAGCGCAAAAACCACAGCTGGCGCCCGTTGCGACGGATACGCTGTGTCACGAAGACGCGAAATGGACCGAACCCGCCGCGCCGCTGCATGTCTACGGCAACGCATGGTTTGTCGGCACCTGCGGCATCAGTTCAGTCCTAATCACCTCGCCGCAGGGTCATGTGCTGATCGATGCGGGTGTGAAGGAAGCGGCGCCGCTGGTCGAGGCGAATATCCGCAAGCTCGGATTCCGCGTCGAGGATGTGCACTACATCGTCAACTCGCATGAGCACTACGATCACGCCGGCGGCATTGCCCAACTGCAGCACGATACTGGCGCCGTTGTCGTCGCGCGCGAGCCCGCGGCGCGCGCATTCGAGCGCGGGCGCGGCGATCGCACTGATCCGCAGTTTCTCATCATCGAGGGATTTGCGCCGATCGCCAAGGTGCGCCGTATTGGCGACGGTGAACCGTTGACGCTCGGGTCAATCAAGCTCACCGCGCATGCGACGCCGGGACATACGCCGGGCAGTACTACATGGACTTGGGATTCATGCGAGCCACAGCGATGTCTGCATATGGTTTACGCCGATTCGCTCAGCGCGATTTCAGACGATGTGTATCGCTACTCGGATGAATCGCAACATCCCGGCGTAGGCGCGAGCTTCAGACACAGTATCGCTACGATTGCCGACCTTCCTTGCGACGTCCTGCTGACGCCGCATCCGGATGCAAGCAGTATGTGGTCGAGATTCGGCGACGAAGCGAAAGCGCCGTTGATCGATCCGACTGCGTGCCGCCGCTACGCCGAGGGCGCGAGCGCCAGACTCGACGCGCGGCTCGAGAGAGAACGCGGTGGCCACTGAACACGCAAATCATCCCGGCAATGTGCCGGGATGATTGAACTTGCATTGACGATCAGGCCGCCTTCGCCGCCTTGATCAACCCTTCCGCCGCCATCGCCGCCTGCACCGCGGGACGCGCTGCAACACGTTCCTGAAACGCGCTGATTGCCGGGAAGCGCGACAGGTCGAAATCGACGCCCTTGGCCCAGCGCGTCACCGCGAACAGATACGCGTCAGCCGCGCTGAACGTATTGCCGAGCAACCACGGCTGCTTGGCGAGAATGTTTTCGATGAAGGCGTAGCGCTTGGCCAGGTATTCCTTGCGCTCGGCCTTCACTTCGGCCGGATTGGAGTCGCGGAACAGCGGCGAGTAGGTCTTGTGAATCTCGGAATTGATGTAGCCGAGCATTTCCTGCAGGCGATAGCGTTCCTTGGTGCCATTCGCCGGCACGAGTTTCGACTCGGGCTTGAGGTCGCCGAGATACTGCGCGATCGCCGGGCCTTCGGTCAGCACTTCGCCATCCGCAAGTTCGAGCGCGGGCACGTAACCCTTCGGATTGATCTGGTTGAAGTCGCGACCGCTTTCGGTCTGCTTGGTCTTGAGATCGACCTTTTCGTACTTGAGCGCAATGCCGGCCTCGTGCGCAAGGATGTGCGGAGCAAGCGAGCAGACGCCGGGAGCGAAATAGAGTTTCATGCTGAAGTTCCTTCAATCTAAGGTTGCGATACGACCCGGCCGTACGCGCAGCACGCGCTGCACCAGCCATCGGTATCGAGCGCATATATAGTTACCAATGGTTACTAAAGAAGCCCCTCACGCTAAAATGCGGTAACTGCCGGGTAACCCGGTTACTTGAGGAATACCGATGGGTCTGCCGCTGCGCAAGAGCAAGGTCGAGCCGCCACCGAGTTGTCCATTGATGCGCTGCATGGAGATGCTTCGCGGCGCCTGGGCGCCGAACGTGATCTGGTTTCTGACCGGCGGACCGCGTCGCTTCGGCGAGTTGCGCCACGATATTCCGCGCATCTCCGCGCGCGTGCTGTCGGCGCGCCTGCGCGAACTGGAGGAACGCGGCGTCGTCTCGCGCAGCGTGCTGGCCACGTCGCCACCGTCGACCGAATACGGGTTGACCGAGCTGGGCATCGAATTGATCCCGGCGATCAAGGCGCTTGTCGCGGTCGGCAACAAGCTGAAGGAATCGAACGGCATGCACAAGCCCGGTGCGCGCAGGTTGCGCGCCGTATGAAAACGACACGAGTGAAACCGGCACAGGTCAAGACAACCCGCGCGATGCCACCGATCGAAGTGCGTGCCAGCGTGCGTCAGCCGCTCGGCATGCCACTCAGGCAGTTCCTGCGTGACTACTGGCAGAAGCGGCCGCTGCTGATTCGCGGCATGTTCGGCGCCGGTCTCAACGCGATTGCGCCGAACGATCTCGCCGGCCTCGCCTGCGAGGAAGCGGCGCTGTCGCGCATCGTGCAGCACGATGCGAAGCGCGATCACTGGCGCGTGCGCAACGGCCCGTTCCGCGAACAGGATTTCGCCAAGCTCGGCAAGAAAAACTGGACCCTGCTCGTGCAGGATGTCGATAAATGGGACATGGCGGTCGCGGCAATGCTCGATCGCTTCACCTTCATTCCGAGCTGGCGCATCGACGATGTGATGATCAGCTATGCGACCGACGGCGGCGGCGTCGGCGCGCACGTCGATCACTACGACGTGTTTCTCGTGCAGGGCACGGGATGGCGACGCTGGGGCATCGATACCCGCGCGAATCCGCCGACGGATTTTCGCGACGATGCCGAGCTGAAGCTGCTGCGCGAATTCTATCCGACGCACGAATGGCTGCTCGATCCCGGCGACGCGCTGTATCTGCCGCCTGGGGTGCCGCACGACGGCGTTGCGATCGGCGAGTGCCTGACGTATTCGATCGGCATGCGCGCGCCATCGCGCACGGAAATGCTGTTCGACTTCGCCGAATTCCTCGCCGAGCCGCTGACCGAGGAGCAGCGCTATGTCGATCCCGATCTTGCGCCCGCACGCGACGGCAGCGAGATCGACGACGCGGCGCTTGCGCGCGTGCGCGCGACGCTGCCGCATTTCGCGCAGGTGAACGACTCCACCCTGGCGCACTGGTTCGGCCGCTTCATCACGCGCTATCGCAGCGCGCAGATCGCGATGGTCGCTCCGCATCAGACGAAACCCGCCGATCTACAGCGGCGCCTCGACCGGGCCATGTTGATGCGCAACCCGTTCAGCCGCTACGCCTGGCGGCGCGCTGGACGTGATGCCGAGCTGTTCGTCGCCGGCGAAGCATGGCGTTGCTCGGCCGCCTTCGCCAAGCTCGTGTGTTCCGCGCGCGATCTCGATGGAGCAGCGCTTGCGCGAGTCTGCTGCGGCCTGCGCGAATCGACCGTGCTCGCAGCCCTGCTCGATGGCGGCCATGTGCAATTCCTGCGGCGGCGCAGGCGCTGACGTCGCACCGCCATGCGCAAGCCCGCGCCGCCGGTCAGTACTGACGATCACGAACTATTCGTGCAATCGGTCGGCAGGGTGCGTCCGGTGAAACAGGCCGCGATTGCAGTGGCAAAGCCGCGGCCGTTGCCGGAACCGACGCAATCGCTGCTCGACGAGGCACGCGTGCCGCAGGAACTGATCGACTCGGCGATCGACCCGGCGCTGATCGAGGTCGGCGAGGAACTGAGTTATCTCAAGGACGGTCACTCGCCACAGTTGCTGCGCGATCTGAAGCGCGGTCGCTACAGCATCGCCGACGAAATCGATCTGCATCAAATGACAGCGCCGGTTGCGCAGGAAGCGATCGCGGTGTTTCTCAGCGAAAGCAAACGCGCCGGGCTATATTGCGTGAAGATCATCCATGGCAAGGGGCTGCGTTCGCGCAACGAAGGTCCGGTGCTCAAGCGCCTGGTCGATCGCCTGTTGCGCCGGCGCGCCGACGTGCTCGCGTACGCCTCGGCCAAGCCCGAGCAGGGTGGCACCGGCGCAGTGCTGGTGCTGCTACGGCACGAGCGCTAGAGTTCCGTAAACGCGACGCAGCTTATTCGCCGGCGACGCTTGCCTTCGGCTTCTGCGGATAGTTGATCCACATGACGCGCGCGCCTTTCTGCTCGGCCCATTGATTTACGGTTGTAACTTTGCCGATGTCGACATTGGGATCGCTATACCACCCGTTCGGGTGATAGGCCGCGCGTTCGACAGCGCAGCCACTCAGTACGAGACCGCTCAGGGCAATGCCAAGAAGCTTACGCATGATCCTCTCCGCTGCCTGCTCAACACAACAGACGGAGCATGGAGGCGCAGCGTCGCGCCGCATTGTGCGACGTGACTACGCCCCAGAAACTTCCGCAATTTCTCTAATAATTACAGTTGCATAGGATCCAGACCTCAAGCTGAATCGAAGCTCGAGATCACCCTGCGGCAGCCACTCATGGGCAAGGCCGGCGGCGCGCAAAACCAAAGTGCGGCGCTCCTGACGCAGTCCGGCCTGCTCGAGACCCGCGGCGAGATCCGCATGCATCGCGGCAACGCCTCGCTCGATCTCGGCGACGCGTCCGCCCGTGCGCACGTCGCCCTGCCCCCACAAGGCGCCGGTCGGCGCGATATCGCCGCACGCGAGGCGTGCAGCAAGTTCGTCGCTGAAAAGCTCCGGGCCGAAGATGCTTTGCGTGCCCGCCAGCATCCACACCTCGCCGTCGAGCGCACCGCCGTCGCCGACACCAGTCCAGTTGCCCTGCTCCACGCGCTGCGCCAGCACACTATTGAACACTTGCGAACGCGCGGCCGAGAGCAGCAGGCTGCGCTCGTGCCGCTGCACGCGCCGGCCCTTGAACATGGCCAGCGCCTTGTGGATATTGCCGCCGTCGCGACCGAAGCGTTGTTCACCGAAGTAATTCGGCACACCGTCGCGCATGATCGCCGCGATACGCTGCTCGGCCGCGCCGCGCTCGCCCTGCACTCCGCGCAGCACGATGCGAAACGCATTGGATTTCAAAGCGCCGCGCTGCAGTTTGCGCGAATGGCGCGACGCTTCGAGCACGCGGAATTCGGCATGCTGCAGCGCCGACCAATCCGGATCGGGCTTGCCCGGCATGTGCAGGGAAAACGTCTGGCGCGTGACCGCGTGGCGATCCTTCAAGCCCGCATAGCTGACCGCGTCGGGCCGGACTCCCGCGAATGTCGCCAGTTCGCGCGCGACCCAATCGGTGTTCGCGCCGCGCTTCTCCACGCGCACGAACACATGCTCGCCCGCACCGTCGGGCGCGAAGCCGAGCTCTTCGTCAACGAAAAAATCCTCGGGCGTCGCTCGCAGCAAGCCGTGCAGCGGCGGACCGCCGTATGCGAACGGCAATTCAGTCATTGCATTCTTCCGTCATTCCGGCGAAAGCAGTACGACCGCCAGCGCCACAATCCCCTCGCCGCGCCCGGTAAACCCGAGCTTCTCGCTCGTCGTCGCCTTGATGCCGATCTGGCCGACGCCGCAGTGCAGGTCGCTCGCGAGATGCTCGCGCATCGCCGCCGCGTGCGGCGCGACCTTCGGGCGTTCACAAACGATGCTGATGTCGGCATTGCCGAGCGTGTAGCCGTGCTGATGCATCATCTCGACGCAATGCCGCAGGAACAGGCGGCTGTCCGCGCCACGCCAGCGCTCTTCCGTCGGCGGAAAATGCTGGCCGATATCGCCGAGCGCAAGCGCGCCGAGGATCGCGTCGCACAGTGCGTGGATCACCACGTCGCCGTCCGAATGCGCGACCACACCCTGCGTGTGCGCGATGCGCACCCCGCCGAGCACGATGTGATCGCCGGGTCCGAATGCATGAACGTCGATGCCTTGGCCGATGCGCATCACACTCCCCTAGCGAGCAGGAATTCCGCCAGCGCGAAATCCGCGGGCGTGGTGACCTTGATATTGTCCTCGGTACCTTCGACAAGCAAGGGGCGATGGCCTAGTCGCTCCAGCGCCATCGCCTCGTCGGTGACGGCGATGCCTGCCGCGCGCGCCGATTCCAGCGCCGCAACAAGCTCGCCGTGGCGGAACAGTTGCGGCGTCAGCGCACGCCAGCGCGCCTCGCGCGGCTCGGTCGCGAGGCTGCGATTCTCGGTATCGGCACGCTTGAGCGTGTCGCGCAGCGGCGCCGCGAGCAACGCACCGCCGGCCTTAACGCCACGCTCGATCAGGCGAGAAATATCCGCGCCACGCACGCACGGCCGCGCGGCGTCGTGCACGAGTACGAAATCCTCCGCGTGCACCTCGCGCGCGAGCAGGTACAGACCGGCGAGCACGGAATCGGCGCGTTCGTCGCCACCGTCGACTGTTCGCACGGGTTTGCCGGCTATTTGCGTCAATCCCGGCCAGTGTGCGTCGCGCGGCGCAAGTGCGACGACGAGCCCGGCGATGCGCGGATGCGCCGCGAGGCGTTCAAGCGTGTGCAGCAACAGCGGCTTGCCCGCGAGCGGCAGGTATTGCTTGGGAATCTCGCCGCCGAAACGCGTTCCGCGACCGGCAGCGGGCACCACGCACCAGAGCGCGGCAGACTCAGTGTTTGCCATTGCCTGGCGACTTCGCGTTCGGATCCTCGACGACCTGGTAAAACACTTCGTCCTGCTTGATCAGACCCAGTTCGGCGCGCGCGCGTTCCTCGACCGCTTCCTTGCCCTTGCGCAGATCCTCGACGTCGGCTGCGAGCATGTCGTTGCGCTGCTTGAGCTGCGCGTTCTCGGCCTTCTGCTCGGCGATCTGCTTCTTCAGCTGCGCGATCTCGCGCAGGCCCCAGTCGCCTGCCCACAGCTTGACGCCGAGGGCCAGCAGCAGAGCCAGCAGAATCAGGGCAACGAGTCGCAGCACGTATGTTCGAGGAGTTAGGCGACCAGTCCGGGGAGGTTCGGGAACGCATTGCGACCCGCATACTTCGCCGCACTGCCGAGCGCGCCTTCGATGCGCAGCAGCTGGTTGTATTTGGCCACGCGATCGCTGCGGCAGAGCGAACCGGTCTTGATCTGCGTCGCGGTCGTTGCAACCGCGATGTCGGCAATCGTCACGTCCTCGGTTTCACCGGAGCGATGCGACACGATCGCGGCATACTTGGCCTTGTCGGCCATCGCGATCGCTTCGAGCGTTTCGCTGAGCGTGCCGATCTGATTGACCTTGATCAGGATCGCATTGGCGATGCCCTTGTCGATGCCTTCGCGGAAGATCGACGGATTGGTCACGAACAGGTCGTCGCCGACGAGCTGCACTTTCTTGCCGAGCTTGTCGGTCAGGGCCTTCCAGCCGTCCCAATCGCCTTCGGCCATGCCGTCTTCGATCGTGATGATCGGATACTTCGCGCACCAGCTCGCATAGAACTCGACCAGTTCGGCCGGCGAGAACTTGCGCCCCTCGCCTTCGAGATCGTAGATGCCGTCCTTGTAGAACTCCGAACTCGCGACGTCGAGGCCAAGATAGACATCCTTGCCAGCCTTGTAGCCAGTCTTCGCGATCGCTTCGAGGATGGTCTCGATCGCCTGCTCGTTCGATTTGAGATCGGGTGCAAACCCGCCCTCGTCGCCGACTGCGGTGTTGAGACCCTTGCCCTTCAGCACCGATTTCAGTGCATGAAAAATTTCCGTGCCCGCACGCAGCGATTCGGCGAAACTCGGCAGGCCGACTGGCAGCACCATGAACTCCTGCATGTCGACGTTATTGTCCGCATGCGCGCCGCCGTTGACGATATTCATCATCGGCACGGGCAGGTGCAGCGGCGCACCCGCCGCGAGCGAGTTATTGATGTACTGCCACAGCGGCTGCTTTTTCGATGCGGCGACTGCGTGTGCGTTCGCCATCGATACGCCTAGCAGCGCATTCGCGCCGAGCTTGCCCTTGTTGTTCGTGCCGTCGAGCGCGATCAGCTTCGCGTCCAGGCCCTTCTGGTCGTTCGCGTCAAAGCCCTTGAGCGCCGTGGCGATCGTCGTGTTGACGTTGGCCACCGCGTTCCTCACGCCCTTGCCGAGATAGCGCGCCTTGTCGCCGTCGCGCAGTTCGACCGCTTCGCGCGAACCGGTCGAGGCACCGCTCGGCACCGCCGCGCGCCCGAACGAACCGTCGGCGAGCGTCACTTCCGCTTCGAGCGTGGGATTGCCGCGCGAGTCGAGGATTTCGCGGGCGAAAATCTGCGTGATCTGCGTCATGAGTCTTTGACTTTATTGAGTGGAATTCTGTTGCTTGGCAACCGTATCGAGCGCCTTCAGCGTTTCGAGCAAGGCTTCCATCTTGCCCAGCGGCCACGCATTCGGCCCGTCGCTGAGCGCCTTGTCGGGATCGAAGTGCGTTTCCATGAAGATGCCGGCGACGCCGACCGCGACCGCCGCGCGCGAGAGCACCGGCACGAATTCGCGCTGTCCACCCGAGGTGCCGCCCTGTCCGCCCGGCAGTTGCACCGAATGCGTGGCGTCGAACACGACAGGCGCACCGGTTTCGCGCAGCACGGCAAGGCTGCGCGGATCGGAGACGAGATTGTTGTAGCCGAAGCTCGCGCCACGCTCGCACACCATGATCGCGTCGTTGCCGACGGCCTTGGCCTTGGCGACGACATGCTGCATGTCCCACGGCGCGAGAAACTGGCCTTTCTTGATATTGACGGGCTTGCCGGCCTTGGCGACGGCCTGGATGAAGTCGGTCTGGCGGCACAGGAACGCCGGCGTCTGCAGCACGTCGACCACGCTCGCGACTTCGCCCATCGGCGTGTATTCGTGCACGTCGGTCAGCACCGGCACGCCGATCTGGCGTTTCACCTCGGCGAGGATGCGCAGGCCTTGTTCCATGCCGGGGCCGCGGAAGCTGCCAGACGAGGTACGGTTGGCCTTGTCGAAACTGGATTTGTATATAAATGGAATCTTGAGCTTGCCCGTGATCTCCTTGAGCTTGCCCGCGGTGTCGAGCGACATCTGCTCGGATTCGACCACGCAGGTGCCGGCGATCAGGAACAGCGGCTTGTCGGCGCCGACTTCAAAACCGCACAGCTTCACGCCGCGGCCTCCGCCAGCTTCGGCGCGGTGCGCACGGCGCGATAGTCGCGCGCGGCCTGAATGAAGCCATTGAACAGCGGATGGCCGTCGCGCGGCGTCGAGGTGAATTCC
>CAZDWH010000051.1:0-17153 GCA_964509025.1 uncultured Rhodanobacteraceae bacterium | reverse complement strand
AACTACCCATCGGTGGACGAACGGACTTACGGCGGGAGGCTCGGCATGGGCATGTTGGTCGACCCATTGCCGGAGGCGATCAATACGGACGTGATGGCGGACGAAAAGCCCGCCTAAGTGATTTATTTGAGCCCGCAGGGAACGTGGCTCACGCAGGACAAGGTCAGGGAGTTGGCCACAACGGAACGCCTGATCCTTCTATGCGGGCGTTACGAAGCGGTCGACGAGCGCCTGATCGAGCACGAGGTCGACGAGGAGATTTCGATCGGCGACTACGTGCTGTCGGGCGGCGAGCTGGCTGCGGCGGTGCTGATCGATGCGATCGGCCGGCTGCAGGACGGCGCGCTGAACGACGCACAGTCGGCGCAGCAGGATTCGTTCTCCGACGGTCTGCTCGATTGTCCGCATTACACGCGGCCCGAGCGGCACGAGTTGGGCGAGGTACCGGCGGTGCTGATGTCAGGAGATCACGCGGCGATCCGGCGTTGGCGGCGCAAACAGGCTCTGGGACGCACCTGGCTGCGTCGTCCGGACCTTGTTGCAAGAAAACAACTTACGCCGGAAGAAAATAAATTTTTGCAAGATTTTCAAGAAGATAAGAGAAAGTAGTGAAGTTGGCTATCAAAACAGCCAAAAACTCAGGATATACTCGCCCCGTCCCGCGATTACTAGTTGCGATCGGTGGTGAGGAAAATGGTGCGGTCGTCCAGACCGTGGTTATCTAGAACAAAAAATTCCTTTTCCATTGGTGAGCAATATGAGCAATCTCCTCCAACAATTCGAAGCCGCCCAGATCAGCCGCAAGCTGCCTGAGTTCAGCCCCGGCGACACCGTCGTGGTCAACGTCAAGGTGAAAGAAGGCAACCGCGAGCGCGTGCAGGCCTACGAAGGCGTCGTCATCGCGAAGAAGAATGCGGGCCTCAATTCCGCTTTCACCGTGCGCAAGATTTCGCACGGCACGGGTGTGGAGCGCGTGTTCCAGACGCACAGCCCGGCCATCGATTCCGTTTCCGTCAAGCGTCGCGGCAAGGTGCGCGGCGCCAAGCTGTACTATCTGCGTGGTTTGGAAGGCAAGAAGGCGCGCATTGTCGAAGATCTGAGCAAGCGCGCGGCTGACGCCGAATAATCGTCGCTACGACGCGGCGGTTCGCAAGAAATCAGGCGCAGGGAATCGCGCCAACGTCTTGGAGCATTGAGTCGCGTCTGTGCTCCTCGTCCAAAGCGGTCGCCAGGAATGGCGGCCGCTTTGTTTTTGCGTGGCACTCACACCGTCGCCGTCCGCATTCCGGCGACTGTCGCGCTTGCTCGGTCGTTGATCGATAGCCATTGCCCGCGTTGTGGACCGCTCATGTCGCGCGGGCGGCCATCGGTTCGCACTGATCGCTTGCGGTAGCATATGGCAGATCGCGGCCATTGGCCGTTGTTCAGCTGTCTGTCGCACCCATGCTCATTTCCGCCATGCAAATGTCGTTGCTTCTCGCCGCCGCGACCCCGACGATCACATTGCGGGAATTCTTGTTTGGTTGCGACGATCGCCTGGCATTGGTCGAAAAGGTGAAGAAGCTGGACCACGCCTATCTTGCCGAATTGTCGGCATACGCGGCCTCCGAGCAGTGCGCTGTTCACCGATCGTGCCAGCCTCCGCTGTTGGACCGGCTTGTTGGTCTGGGAAATCGCAAGCCTGTTTTCGAGCGACTGCGCGACATCGCGCGAATCAAATTGAGCGTCTGCATGGATGAAGGCGTCATGCTGATCTTCACCGATATAGGCACGCCGCACGCAGCGATTCTTGTGTCGTCGAGCGAGGACGACTTGCGGTGGGATAAGACACCGTTGTGGTCTGCGAGCGACGCGAGCCGCTGAGCCGGCTTTTTTGCCTGCGTGCCTAGGGACTGCGCGAGTGGCTCACTAACGCACGCTCCTGCTGACTCAAGCAAGAGCTTCAATGCTCGGGCTTTTTCTGCTCTGCTTCTGCGCGCAGGAGCGCGCTGCTCTTGATTCTGGGGTCCCCATTCGCATGGCGGCGGCCGAGGCCGCGATGCGCGAAGCGGCGGCGCGAGGATCGCGCCGATTGCGCGGCCTTGCACAGGGATGTGCAATCCGCGCAACACAGGCAGCGGACGCTTCCCGGAGCGCAGGATGCGCGGAGGGCGCCATGCGCTGGGGCGTGTTCTCTTTGGTGACTTTCTCTTGCACGAGCAAGAAAAAGTTACCCGGGCCGCGTAGCGGCTCGGAAGCATTGCTTCAAACGAGATTTGCTCTCACGCTGGGTGAGTGAAGCCTTTTTCCTCTCACAACTCTGCTTGAAAAATCAGCACGGCGACCCTATCAGTGGCCGCAGCCATCCTAGGAAAAACTCATGACCGAAACCCGCAAGTTCGAAGCCGAAGTCGCCCAGGTGCTGCATCTGGTGACGCATTCACTTTATTCGCACAAGGAAATCTTCCTGCGCGAGCTGATCTCGAATGCGTCCGACGCCTGCGACAAGCTGCGCTTCGAGGCGATCGGCAAGCCGGATCTGCTCAGTGGCGGCAGTGAGCTGCGCATCGATATCAGCATCGACAAGGATGCGCGCACGCTGACGATTCGTGACAACGGCGTTGGCATGACGCGCGATGAGGTCGTCGCGAATATCGGCACGATCGCGAGTTCGGGCACACGCAAGTTTCTTGAAGCGCTGTCGGCCGAGAAGAAGGCCGACGCGAATCTGATCGGTCAGTTCGGCGTCGGCTTTTATTCGGCCTTCGTCGTCGCCGACAAGGTAACGCTGACCACGCGCAAGGCGGGCGAGGGCGCTGCCACCGGCGTGCGCTGGGAGTCCGCCGGCACGGGCGAGTACACGCTGGAAACTCTCGACGTCGCCGAGCGCGGCACCGCGGTCACATTGCACCTGAAGGCCGACGAAGACGAATTCCTGCAGCCGTGGACGGTGCGCAGCCTCGTCGCACGCTATTCCGACCACATCGGCTTCCCGATCCGTATGCCTAAAGAGGACAAGGACGGCAAGGCGGCCGATGAGTGGGAGGTCGTCAACCAGGCCTCGGCGCTGTGGACCAAGCCGAAGAGCGAACTCACGGACGAGGAGTACCAGAATTTCTACAAGTACATCGCGCACGATTTCGAGAATCCGCTCGCGTGGACGCACAACCGCGTCGAAGGCAACCAGAACTTCACCTCGCTGCTCTACATCCCGGCGAAATCGCCGTTCGATTTCTTCGGCAACAGTCGCGATGAACGCAAGGGACTGAAGCTCTACGTCAAACGCGTCTTTATCATGGACGCAGCCGAGCAATTGCTGCCGGCGTATCTGCGCTTCGTGCGCGGCGTAGTCGATTCGGACGATCTGCCGCTCAATGTCAGCCGCGAAATTCTGCAGCAGAATCGCAATCTCGAAAAACTGAAATCGGCAGTCACGCGCCGCGTGCTCGATCTGCTCGACAAGCTCGCCAAGGACGAGCCGGAGAAGTTTGCGACCTTCTGGAAGGAATTCGGCAACGTCTTCAAGGAAGGCATCGCCGAGGATCACGCCAACAAGGAGCGCATCGCCAAGCTGCTGCGCTTCGCTTCGACGCACACCGGCAGCGCCGCGCAGACGGTTTCGTTCGACGACTACATCGGCCGCATGAAGGCCGACCAGGATGCAATCTATTACCTCACCGCCGACGGCTACGCCGCGGCCAAGGGCAGCCCGCAGCTCGAAGCGCTCAAGGCGCACGGCATCGAAGTGATCCTGATGGTCGACCGCATCGACGAGTGGCTGTCGAGCTATCTCACCGAATACGCTGGCAAGAAACTGCGCAACGTCGCCAAGGGCGATCTCGACCTGTCGAAGTTCGGCGGTGCGAGCGAGGAGCAGCGCAAGGAAGCGGAGAAGGCCGCCGAAGGCGTGGTCAAAAAATTGAAGGACCTGCTCGGCGAGCGCGTGCGCGACGTGCGCGTGTCAGCGCGTCTGACCGATTCGCCCTCGGTGCTCGTGTTCGACGAGCACGACATGAGCCCGTCGATGCAGCGCCTGCTCAAGCAGGCCGGTCACGACGTGCCCGAGTCCAAGGCCGTGCTCGAGATCAATCCGACGCACACGCTGGTCAAGCGCCTGGAAGGCGAGAGCGACACGGCCAAGGCCGACGAACTCGGCCAGCTGCTGCTCGAACAGGCGCAGATACTCGCAGGCGCGACGCTCGACGATCCGGCGACTTATGTGCGGCGCGTGAATGCGCTGCTGACCGGCTAGCACCCGGGAAATCGATCCTCAACGTGGGCCGGCATGATCATCCGGGAAGTATTTCTCGGCCATAGCCAGCCCCGTGATGGCTGGCAACACCGCCGCTATCGATACGGCAATCTGGATGAGAATGTAGAAAGACGCGCCCCCACCGGTAGATGGTCGGTGCGCTTCCAGGTATCCGAGCCAAAGAAAAACTCCGACTACTGGTAGCAGGGCGGAAATCGCTTTCTGCCGAAGCATGAGTTGTAGCACTCCGCCGAGGGAAAAAGCTGCGAGCAATGCCCAGAGCTCTCCGTTGATGTTGATCATTGCCAGTGATCCTTGCTCTGTTCGCGGCCCAGCAGCGCACGTTTGCGCTCGACGCCCCAGCGATAGCCCGACAGCGCGCCATCGTTGCGCACGACGCGGTGACAGGGGATCGCGACCGCCAGTTGGTTCGCCGCGCAGGCTTGCGCCACCGCGCGCGTGGATTTCGGTGCGCCGATGCGCGCGGCGATTTCGCTGTAACTCGCAGTTGTACCAGCGGGAATCTTGCGCAACGCGTCCCATACGCGCTGCTGGAACGCGGTGCCGCGGACGTCGAGCGGCAGGTCGAGTCCGAGCTGCGGCGCTTCGATAAAGCCGACGACGCGCGCGACGAATTTTTCAAACTCGGCATCGCCGCCGATCAACTGCGCATGCGGAAAGCGATCCTGCAGCGCACGCGCGAGTCCATCGGGGTCATCGCCGAATTCGATCGCGCAAATGCCTTTGTCGCTGCGCGCGACCAAGATAGCGCCGAGCGAACACTGGCCGATCGCGAATCGAATCTGCGCGTCGGTGCCGCCGCGCTGGAACGCGCGCGGTGTCATGCCAAGCAGCGCGTTCGAGTTTTCGTAGAAACGGGCATTCGAGTTGTAGCCGGCGTCGAAAATCGCATCTGTGACGCTGCCGCTACGGCGGAGCTTCGTGCGCACGCGGCGCGCGCGATGCGCATCCGCGTAGGCACGCGGCGTCACGCCGGTAATCGATTTGAACAGGCGGTGGAAGTAGTAAACGCTCATCTGCACATGTGTCGCGAGTGCTTCGAGACTTGGCGTTTCCTCCGAAGATTCGATCAGCCGGCACGCTGCGGTGATTCTTGCGGCATTCGTTTCGGCAAGGCTCGCCTGATCGGGCTTGCAGCGCTTGCACGGACGAAAGCCAGCACGTTCGGCGTCGGCGCGTGTCGCATGGAAGGCGATATTTTCCGGCCGCGCCGGGCGCGAGCCGCAAGATGGGCGACAGTACACTCCGGTCGTTTTTACCGAGTAATAGAACGTGCCGTCCGCGCGCGCGTCGCGTGTACGGATCGCCTGCCAACGTTGATCTTGCTCGGTGTTCGGCTTCAATACGGCGTTCATGGCTTTGCGTGTCCCGTTGCGATTGGTGGATCGCAGGTTACGCGCGGGAGTCGCAGCAGGCACTCCGCGTCTTGCTCTTGAATTCGGGGTTGGATCGCGCCGTTTCAATCCACGCTGCCCGCCACATTGGTTTCGACCCGATGCGGCCGCCGCCGTTCCAGCAGTGGATGCACAAGCACCGAGCCGATGATGATCGCCACGCCGAAGTAGAACGCGAGATCGAGTTCGCGCTGCTCGCCGAACAGCGGAATCGCGAGCAGGATCGCGTAGACCGGTTCGAGATTGACCGCGAGTTCGACCGCGAACGCCGATAGATGCCGCAGCGCGACCAGCGACAGCGTGAACGGCACGAGTGTGCAGGCGAGCGCGAGCACGATCAGAAATGCCGAATCGTGCAGGCTCGGCAGGTCGAACACGCTGCCCGCGTGCGGCACGAACATCGCGACGCCGAGCAGCAGGATCGCGCCGGTGCCGAGCTCGACGCAGGTAACGGTGAGCGGATCGGCGCGTTCGACCAGGCGCTTGTTCATCGCGCCGAACAGCGCGCAGAAAAAGGCAGAAATCACGCCGACGGCGACACCGATGCGCATGGAATCCGGAATGCCGCCGACGACGAGCGCGACGCCGGGAATCACGCCGATGCCGATCCACAACTCATGCCAGCGGAACTTGCGCCCGACGATCCACGGTTCGATCACCGCGAGGAACACCGGTGCCACGGCGATGCAGGTCGCGCCGACCGAAGCATTCGCGAGCTTGATCGCGGCGTAGAAAGTGAACCAGTGCACCGCGATCATCACGCCGACGAGCGCATAGCTCGCGATCAGGCGCGGCGGCATCGCGCGCAAGCCGCGCCAGACGCGCGGGATCGCGAGCAGGGCCAGCGTGACGATGAGCATGCGCCAGCGCACGAGATCGAGCGCCGGCAGGGTGATCAGCTTGCCGAGAATCGCAGTGAAACCCCATAGCAACACGCAGAAATGGATCTGCAGATGCGCGATGCGCAGGGTACGCTTGGCGTCCGGAGAATTTGCAACGGTGGTGGATGACATGCGCTAGTATTGTCGCATGAAGGCCGCCACGTTCAGTTTGAATTTGCGCTCGCTCGGATTGCTGGCGCTCGCGTCGGTCGCCGGCTGCGTTGCGGTTCGCCCGACGCCGGTGGTCGAGCAGGGCGTGCCGCCGCCGCATGCGGTGACCGAGCCCGGGCGCTATCTGGTCAGCGCAGGGCACGGCGCCGAAAGCGTGGCCGAATTGCGCGCCGCACCGCCGCCCGACAACGCCGAGATCGCACCCGGTGCATCGGTACGTCCGGACGAGCGCAAGCTCGTAGCCAGGAGCTATGTGCGCATCGGCACCGGTTGCTATCCGACCAGTGACGAGGAAGCGCGCGACTGGGCCACGCGCATCGGCAAGCGCGTCGGTGCGGACAAGGTGCTGTTGTACAGCGTCGCCGATGCGAAGAGCCCGGATCAGTTCGCCGCGGCGGCGAATGCCGAGTGTGATGGCCCCGGTCCCTCGGAGTGGGCGTTCATCGCGACGTTTTATGTGCGCTACCGCCTGCCGTTCGGCGCGCAATTCCGCAATATGACCGTGGCCGAGCTAAAGGCGGCGAGCGTCGACGGCGGCGTGCAGCTCGGTTCGGTGATCGGTGGCACCCCCGCGGCCGAAGCGAATCTGCGCAGCGGCGATTTCGTCGTCAAGTTCAACGGCACGCACGTGCGCGATCGCGCCGCGTTCCAGGAAATGCTGCGCGCGAATATGGGCAAGCGCGTCACGCTCACCGTAGCGCGCAATGGCGAGCAGTTCGACCGGTTGGTGCGCCTTGGCGTGCTGGCGACCGAGCTGCATCCGGAAAAATAAGTCCGATCGCCTGAGCCCTTCGACGGGCTCAGGCCTGGCCAGGGTGCGTAGCGTCGAGTCGAAACGGATGCTTCGACTTGGCTTGCTGCGCAATAACAGGAAACTACAGGGGGCAATGCTGGTCATGCGCATCAAGTTCTTGTTCATCGCTCTCGCTATTTCGGCATCGCAATCCGGCCTCGCCGACACTCCAGCAAAAAAGCCGCCCACGATGGCCGAGGTGATCAAGGCCTCGCAGCCTTCCGACTGGCATCCGCTCGATCCGCAGAACACGCTGTATCTCGAACTCGACCTCGGTCAATCGAAGAGCAGTCGCGTCGTGATCGAACTCGCGCCCGCGTTCGCGCCGAATCACGTTGCCAATATCAAGGCGCTCGTGCGCGAGAACTACTTCGACGGCCTGGCGATCCTGCGCTCGCAGGATAATTACGTCGTGCAGTGGGGCGATCCGAATGCCGAGGCGAAACCCGGCGACAAGGAGCAGCCGCGTGCGATCAAGAATGCCAAGCGCGCGCTCGGCGCCGAGTTCACGGTCGCCGCGAAGGATGTGCTGCCGTTCACGCGTCTGCCCGACGTCGATGGCTATGCGCCGCAGACCGGTTTCGTCGGCGACTTCGCCAGCGCGCGCGATCCGAAAAGCGGTCGTGCATGGCTTACCCACTGCTACGGCGTCGTCGGCGTTGGCCGCGATCTCGATGAGAATTCCGGCGGCGGCGCGGAGCTGTACACCGTGATCGGCCACGCACCACGCTGGCTCGATCGCAATATTACGACCGTCGGCCGCGTGGTGCAGGGCATCGAGCTGCTATCGGTGCTGCCGCGCGGTACCGGCGCACTCGGTTTCTACGAGAAGCCTGAGCAGCGCGTTGCGCTCAAGCGCGTGCGTCTCGCTGCCGACGTGCCCGAATCCGAGCGTACGAATCTGGAGGAACTGCGCACCGACACGCCGACCTTCGCCGCGCTGATCGAATCGCGCCGCAATCGCCGCGACGAATGGTACAAGGTGCCCGCTGGCCACATCGACGTCTGCGGTGTGCCCATTCCTGTTCGGCCGATTGGCGCCGCGTCGCGTTGACCGGACTGACCAGCCAGCGGGCGCGGATCGTGGTCAACACTCGCTGATCTTGTCGCCCTATCGCCATCGCCAGCCTTCCAGTGATGGCCCGGATGTTTTTGCGCATGTGAGGTTGCAATGAAGCGGATCCCACTCTCGGCACCACACATGGGAGATTCCGAAGCGAGATTCGTGCAGGAGGCATTCGCTTCCAATTGGCTCTCCACGGTCGGCCCCAACTTGCAGGCCTTGGAGCAGGAATTCACCGCGCGCATCGGCCTGCCAGCGCTGGCGCTGAGCAGCGGAACCGCGGCCATTCATCTGGGATTGCATTTGCTCGGGGTGGGGCCGGACGACGACGTCTTCTGTTCGACGCTTACCTTCGTCGCGAGCGCAAACCCGATCCTGTACCTGGGCGCGCGGCCCGTCTTCATCGACAGCGAGCCCGAGTCCTGGAACATGGACCCCGCGTTGTTGCACGAAGCCTTGGCGCAGCGCGCGTGCCGCGGCCGCCTGCCCAAAGCGGTCGTCGTCGTCGACCTGTTCGGCCAAGCGGCGAACATGGATCCGATCCTCGAGGCCTGCGGACGTTTCGGCGTTCCGGTACTGGAAGACGCGGCGGAGGCGCTCGGTGCAACCTACAAGGACCGGCCATCGGGCAGTTTCGGCAAGGTGGGCGCGATCTCCTTGAACGGCAACAAGATCATTACCGCGAGCGGCGGGGGAATCCTGCTGTCCCCTGAAAGAGACCTGATTGAACGAGCTCGGTTCCTCTCGACCCAGGCGCGCGATCCGGGCCTCGGCTATCAGCATTCCGAAATGGGCTTCAACTACGCGATGAGCAATGTCCTCGCCGGTATTGCGCGCGGTCAGCTGCAAGTTCTCGATCTCAGAATCCAGCAGAGGAGAAGCATCGCCGCCCAATATCGAACGGCATTCTCCGATCTGGACGGAATTACGCCGATGCCCGAAGCGTCATGGGGGCAATCGAACAAGTGGCTGAGTTGCTTCCTGATCTCGTCCGAATTCGGCTGCTCGCGCGATGAGTTGGTGGTCCATCTCGATCGAGTGGGCATTGAATCCAGACCGGCATGGAAGGCGCTGCATCTGCAGCCGCTGTTCGTCGCGGCGGAGCGATATGGTGGAAGCGTCGCCGAGGACATCTCGGCGCGCGGCATCTGCCTGCCGAGTTCAAGCAATCTGAGCGAGCAGGATATGGAACGTGTGATCACTGCCGTGCGTGCGGGAGCGAAGCGCAGCACAGCAAGCAAGGATTTCCTGCGCCGGACGCGGGAGTCGGAATCCGCGCCAACGCGCCTAGACCCAAGCGATCCGGTGAACGCGAAGATTCAGGATGCGCTCGTCGGGTGAAATTACGACTCCAGCAGGAGCGAGCAGCCGGAATACCATGCCGGACGATCCGTCGATGGGAAGCCGAAGAGTTATCTCTCTTCGATCAGAAATCTGCATCCGCTGCAGCGGAGTTCCATCCGCGTTCGCAAGCACAAGCTCGAACGCCCGATGATGCTGTCCGGGACCGGACTCGATATCCAGCACCAGGTGTTCAGCGCATCCGTTGGGGCGGGTCACGACAATCTCGCCACCGCTGTCCAGCCAACGAAATGGTCCCTGTTCGCTTCGCTCCAGGTCATGCCAACCGCGGCCCAGAAACAGGCCGTTCTCGGGTAACGCGCGCAAGTCGTGGAGCTGAGCAAGACCCTTGGCGGGAACGATATCTGCGGGACGATTCAATTCGCACAGCGCGTCCAGGTCGCGGAACAGAGGCAATTCCCACGCGGCTTTCCAGACCCGTAGATTCAGGATTCTTGGATCGGAGGAAATGTGCGTCCCAAGCGGGAGCTGGATGCGCAGCAAGGCGCCGTCCGACTTCTCCAATTGCAGGTCAAACTCCAGCCGCCGACGACCGTGGACTAGCGCCGAGCCCAGCCGTTGTCCCGTTTCGCTTGTGAGCACGACTTCGAAAGGCTGGCTTTGCTGGCCAGGACCGGACTCCGCCTCGAGCAGTAGCTTCTTCGACTTCCCGTCCGGGTGCGTAACGACCAATTCGCCACCGCCGTTTCCGAGCCATCGGAACGAGCCGCTGCTATCCGATTCGAGTTCGGACCACCCGCGGCCCAGGAACAGTCCGTTCTCGGCGTGCAGCTGCCCATCCAGCGCGAGTCCCAGCGCGTCCGCGTCGAGGATGTCACCGTCCGCGTGCAAACCCCGGATCGCGTTTCTGTCGCGATACAGCGGGACCATATTCGCCATCTTGCTATTCCGGTACCGAGCCTCCTCGATTGCCAGACGAAGCTTCAGATAGGCAAAGACCGGAAATGCGACGGCAGTACGCCATAGAGCAATCCATCGGTTCGGGAAGCGCCGCCGCTGGCCAGCTCTCAGCCTGACGAAGAGCGCATGCAGATCGTCCACGGTGCGGTCGAGCGAGAATCGGCTGAGGATGAGTTTGCGGCCATTGCGCGCGAGCGTGCGCGCACGCACCGGATCGCGCAGCAACTCCAGGATCCCGCGCGCAAGGTCCGCTGGATTTTCGGGATCGACCAGCACCCCGGTTTCCCCGTCGCGGATCGTATCGACGAGGCCGCCAACGCGCGTAGCCACGGTCGGGCATTCCATCAAGAGTGATTCAATCGTTCCGCCCAGATTTTCATTCAAGGGAGCCTGCACCGCGACGTTCACGTCGCGCAGCACTGCATGCACGTCGGTTCGAAAGCCGGTGAAGATGACAGTGTTTTCCAGTCCCAAATGGGTCACGAGCCAGCGCACATGGTTCATGTACTTGGCCGACCAGGCATCGAAGGGGCCACCCACTAGCAGAAACTTCACCTGTGGAAACTCCGCGCGGACGAGTGCCGCTGCCTTGACGAAATCCTCCTGCCCCTTCACTCCGCGGTTATGCAGTTCCGGCGGTATCCAGGGACTCGAGCCAAGCCGGTGGTAGAACCAGGCAACGAGCGCGACGATGGGAGTGTCTTCCGCCCAGCCATGTGCGGCGCGGATTCCTGCCGGAACGGTTTTCGGATCGAATCGTCCAGCGTCGGCGCCGTAGTAGATCAGTGGCAGACGACTGGCGGAGACGCCGAGTTCACGGCACAGGTCGACGCTGATTTGTGCCGATGGGATCAGCGCCGTTTCCATCCAGTGGGAAATTCGCTCGACGATGCGAGACGCACGCGCCTGCAGGTGAAACGGGCCCGCGATCATCGCGAGCCTGACGGGTACATCCGCGAGCCAGGCTGCGGGCCGTGCGACGACCATGCTCCAGAAAACGCTGGATTGCACGACGTCAAATTTTTCGCGCCGGAACAGATCGCGCAGCGCCTTCACCGCGCGTATGAGTTCACGCGGCTCGGTGAAGGAGAAAACGAAATCGGCTTCGAAATACGGAATCCGATCGCGGCGCAACCAGTCGATCGTGGTACTCGGGAGGTCGGGCGGACCCTTGGCCACGACCGCGTAGACGTCGTGGCCGTAGCGGTCACGCAGTTCGCGCAACTGCTCGATCATCCAGGCTCCGCCGTTGCGGGCACCCAAAACGTGACACACCTTCATGCGGGCTGCCAGCGGCTAAGGTCGAGAGTCGGTGTCATTCAGGATACTCGCGGGTACGCCCACCGCTGTCACGCCGGAGGGAATATCCGCAATGACCACGGCGCCTGCGCCCACTATGCTCCAGGATCCGATGCGGATTCCGGGGATGACTCTCGCGCCGACGCCGACAAACGCGCCTTCCTCGATTTCGACGTCGCCGGCGAGCACCGTGGCCGGCGCCACATGCGCATAGGGCCCGATCCGGCAATCGTGATCGGCGATGGCGCCGCTGTTGAGTATGCATCCGTCCTCGAGCCGGGTGCCGGCGTTGACCACGGCCCCGGGCATGATCGCGACACCTTTGCCCAAATGCGCGCGCCTCGATACGGCGGCTTGAGGGCTTACCAGATTTACCAGATCGAATCCCAACGCGAGGACTCTCGCAGTGACTTGTTGTCGGTCAGCGTTGTCGCCGATGGCCACAAAGGCGCGGCGCACGCCGTCTGCGAAAAGCAGCGGCAGATGAGATTCATCTCCGAGATACGGAACCGCGAGTTCGCTGCTTTTGCATTCCCGCGCGATACAACCGACAACTTCAAATTCGCCACAGGTCTCAGCGATATCGAGCAACACGCGCGCATGACCGCCGCTGCCGAGCACGACCAGCTTGTCCTTGGCCGCTCCGCTGCTCACCGCTTGCTCGTTTCCTTGGAGGACACAGATGGCATCGTTCGGGTTCGGAAGTGGTGGGCTTTGTTCTGGTCAATGGTCTGGAACAAGCGACGCATCTGCTGCGTCGGCCGCCACGAACGATGGGTTGAAGTAAACCTTATCGGGGGTTGGGCGCGCAAGGCTGACGAGCGTCGGCGTGACGCATGATTTCGGTGTGCTTGTTGCGGCGAGTCGCGCGCCTGCGGGACAGACTCGTCAGGTGCGCAGGTACAATGAACTACCTTATGAAATCACTGAACGAAATCGGGTTCGCAGCATACGCGAACGCATCGCCTTCGCTCGGCGCGGGGGTCGAGCCGTGAATGCCGCGGCCGATCGCATGCCTCGTCCGTGGCTTCCCAACGGCGCCATGGCCGCCGTCTGCTTCAGCGTCGACGACATGCATCCGACCGCGAGCGAAGGAGGCGATGCCGTCGGATCGGCTGCACGTCGCGCAATCGATCATCTCGAGTGGCTGCTTGCGCGGCACGCCCAGTTGCGCGCCACGCTGTTCACGACGGCGGACTGGCGATCGCGATCCGCCGTTCCGGTACGCAACTGGCGCCAGCGCTTGCCGCTTGTCCGTCATGTCTGTCACGCGGCCCGCGTGCTCCCGCGCGGCACGCTGCGGCTCGATCGCCATGTCGAATTCGCCGCCTGGCTGCGCGGATTGCGCAGCGTCGATTTCGCGATGCATGGCGTGCACCATGTGCGGCGAGGTCCGGCGTATCTGCAGGAATTCGCCGGTCGATCGCGCAAGCAGTGCCGACAAATGATCCTGACGTCGAAACGCATCCTGGAGGCAGCCGGCTTGTCCGTGGTCGCCGGCCTCGCCCCACCGGCATGGACCGCTCCGCCTGAGCTTCTCCAGGCCATGGTCGATCTCGACATGTTGTTCATCACTTCCGCGCGCGATCTCGACACGCCCATCGCACCTGGGGCGGTAACCAGAGGCAGCGGGCTGCGCGACGTCTCGCTCATCGCACCGCAGTTGCTGCCGTCTGGCCACCTGGTGCACATCGCGACGAACTTTCAGGCAACCTCGACCATCGATCGCGCCGTTGCGATCGTCGAATCCGGTGGCTTGCTCGCGGTCAAGGCGCATCTGCTCAAACGCATGGGATCGTATGAAGCGCTCGATGGACTCGATCGCGCGTATGTCGAATACCTCGATCGCGTGTTCATGCGGCTCGAAGACGACTACGGCGATCGCGTCTGGTGGACGACGATGGCGGACATCGCTACGCGCATGCGTGCGGGTGTAGTGCACGCTGGAGCTGCGCCATGACCGCGGCGATGGAGTGCCGGAAGGTTACGGCCGAAGAAGTCGAAGCACCTTTTCTCGAATCGCTCAATATCTGCTTCCCGGGCTGGGGAAGTCACAGCGAGTTCGAATGGTGTTTCGCGCGCGAAAGCGCGGAGCGTCTACCGGACGTAATGGCGCTGTATGCCAATGGACGCCTAATCGCGGGTGCGGCCAATATGTACCGGCGGGTCCGCTTGCCGAGTGGAAAGACGATTGTCGCCGCAATTCTGGCGGGATGCTGGACTCTGCCCGAGGCACGCCGTCTCGGCGCGTTCTCGCGACTCGTCCGTGAATCGCGTGAGCTCGCCATCGCGCGCGGCTCGGGACTGGTGCTGGGGTTTGTCAGAGCCGACAACACCAGCGCCGGGCGCATGCGCGAAGCGGGCTCGGCGCTGTTTCCGACCTTCTATTGCCGGTCGGCGCCAAGCCACAGAGCGACCAACGCTACCTGTCGCGTGCGCGCAGTCGGCGAAATCAGCGACAGGGATCTCGATAACCTGCACGCGGCCCATGCACTAGAAGAGAGAGGTGTCGATCGTGGAACACGCCTCGTCTACACCAACAGCGAATGGCACGATCAGTTCATCGCACGGCCACTCGAAGTGCTGCACGCGCAGGGCGATGGCGGAGCATCGTGGCAAGCGCTGATCGAGCGCACGCCCGACTTCGATCGGGTACTGACGCTTTCCACGGAAGCGGACCGGACCGCATGGCTCAATGCGATCGACGCGCTCGAAAGCCAGGCAGCTGCGGCAAACCGCCGTCTGTTCCTTTTCACGATGTCGCGCGATCGCGCCGCTGCGCTCGTGATGCGGGGCTTCGAGATCGTCGACGGTTGGTTGACCGTGTTGGTAGCGGACGAGCAGCTCCTGCGAAACGGCCTCGATCTGCAGTCAGCCAGTCGACCGTCGCCGGATTGGCCGCTCGCTTCACAGGCGCTCGCGGATCCCGCAACACGGTGGTGCCTCGATGACTGGTTCATCGAACACGCAGACCGTATGTGACGCTGCTGAACCGGCGTCGTCGCCCCGGTTCGTTGCAACTCGATCCAAGCATCGGAGCTGCTAATTGCAGGTCAATCCGTCGGGTAATGTCAGCCGCGTCAACGCCATGCTGCCGGTGCCGTAGCCGAGCCCCGAGCCGAAATCGACACGGCCGTGGTTGCAGTCGCTGAAGGTGAAGGTCAGCGTGCCCCACGCGGGTTTGCTGATCGCGAGCGGGTCGAAGTTCGGAATGAACTTGGCGCCGAGTGTCTGCACCGCATTGACCGTCGCCTGATCGTTGACGATCTCGCCGACGCCGCCGAACCAGGCCTGTCCACCGCCGGGAGCGAAGGTGAACCAGTACGCGCCGAGTTTCGCGTTCGGCAGCACCTCGACGAAGATGCCGTGGCCCGACTGTGCCGGGTCGTACCAGGTGCCGGTGAAGCCCGGCGTGATCGCATGCCGCGGCGCGCCGTCGCTGAGCAGATAGACGCCCTTGTTCTGGTCGGCGACGTAGATACTGCCGGCTTCGTCCTCGCCGAACGTGGTGATGCTCAAGCCGCTGGCCTTGAGCGACGCGTTTTGGAATTGGCCCGAAACGTTTCGCGTCAGGCCCCAGATCGTGCCCGAACAATAGTCGCCGTAGAGGTAGGTCCCGCTCAGGCGCGGATAACTGGTGCCGCGATAGACATAGCCGCCGGTGATCGAGCAGCCGAGATCGTGCGTGTAGGTCCACACCGGCGCGGTCAGGCCGGCCGTCGCGCAACTGCCGCTATAGTCGAGATTGCCTTCACACAGGTTCCAGCCGTAATTCTGGCCGCCGGCGGAGCCCGCTAGCTGGAAATCGATCTCTTCGACCTTGTTCTGGCCGACGTCGGCGATGTAGAGATCGCCGGTCTTGCGGTCGAAGCTGAAGCGCCAGGGATTGCGCAGGCCGATCGCCCAGATTTCCGGACTCGCACCGTTCACGCCCTTGAGCGGATTGCTCGCCGGAATCGCATAACTGCTCGCGGGCGACACATCGAGGCGCAGTAGCTTGGCGAGCAGGGTGCTCGTGCTCTGTCCGCTATGCAGGGGATCGCCCCCGCCACCGCCATCGCCGACACCGGCATACAGATAGCCGTCGGGTCCGAATACGAGTCTGCCACCGTTGTGATTGGCATAGGTGCTGTGCGGGATCGTCAGCAGCACCTCGCGCGATGCAGGATCGGCGCGGTCGGGCGAACCGCCGACATGCACGCGGGCGATCGTCACATCGCCGTTCGGCGCGGTGTAGTACACATAAAAACGTCCGCTGGTCACGTAGTCCGGCGCGAACGCCAGGCCGAGCAGACCGCGCTCGCCGCCGCTCGAAATCGATGCGCCGATATCGAGAAATGGCGTATCGAGCAGTTGTCCGTTGCGCAGGATGCGGATTTGCCCGGTTTGCTGCACCAGGAACAGGCGGCCGCTGCCGTCGCGCGCATTCGCCATCTCGACGACACCGGCCAGTGCCGCAACCTGGGTTGTGCGCAAATCGATGTTTTGCGCCTGGGCAGTCGCGGCGAACAGGAGAGCGCAGAAGAGCAGGGCAGTACGCATGCTGAACCTCGCGTGGTGAAAGCCCCTGTATCGATACCATGCGCCGGTGAAAGTGGATTGACAAGCCCCGCGCCCGCGATTACCTTGCGCGCAACTTTCAAGACGAGGGCGTCCTTCCGTGGACCCTGGCAGTAGTCGACAACCTGCAACCGAACCGGCATAACCGCGGAATCCTCGTCTTCAGACGTGTTCCGCGCGAGGCGGAAACACGCAACACTTCGGCGCTGATGCGCCGCATGTCGCCAATCTGTCATGTATGCCGGTCAGGCTGCTGCCCCTTGTGGGCGCAGAGCTTTAGGAGCATTACATGAAGTTGAGCGCGATCTCCATGCTGATCGGCGGCAACGGCCGCAGCCGCACGAAAAACGAAGCGGCGGCGCGCACGGCGGCCGAACTGCGCGCGCCCGCAAGAATGGAAGCCACTGACCCGCTCAACCAGCTCAATCCGGGCGGCCATGCGCTCAAACACGAGCAGGTCAAGCAGCGTCTGCACACG
>CAZDWH010000050.1:0-17353 GCA_964509025.1 uncultured Rhodanobacteraceae bacterium | reverse complement strand
ACCTCCTGCCGTACCTGCTCGGGTCCGCGCGCGGGCAGTTCGCCGCGGACGCCATGAGACTTGTCCGGAACGCAAAAATGGTCGACGGGACCGCGGGCAGCAGTAGCCTGATCCAGCTCTTCAACCAGGGCTCGGAACTCGTGTGGGCCTTGCCGATGATCGCACGCGAAATTCACTCGACGGTAGGCTTGCATGGATTCGCAGCGTTTGTGATTCTTTCGCTCATCGGCATCGTCCATGCGGTTCGTGGCGTGATGCTACGCAGGGTTTCGGAAAACGATCTGCGTTTTCTCGGCGCCTTTGCGGCACTCTGCGCGGAAATCATCTGGTGGATTCTTTATCCGGGGATGGTGTACCGGTATTTGTTTCCATTCATCCTGATTTTTCTCGTTGTCCTTGCTCCGCATTTTGCGGCAGTGCTGCAAAATTTTTCGTCTCGGACCAAGGTGATGTTTGTGGTCACCGCATCATGTCCCCTCGTTTTTACGCTTTTCCTTCTCTACCACGCACATTCCGCAACGGCCCTGCAGCATCTTACTGGCGTGAACCTTTCCACCGGTCAGTATCAGAGCGAAGTCGCGCAAGGTGAACTCGTCTACGCGGAGGCAAACCGGCAGCAGAAAAATCTGGTTCTTTATTCAACGCGCCCTGACCCGGTGGCTGGGGTCGTGCAAGCGACAGGTATATACCTGTCATACAAGAGTCCCGGCACCAAGACGTTCGGTATGGTTGTTCCACTGGACTGGCGTGCCGGCGTATTGATTCGCCGAAAAGATATCGTCTCGGCCGACTACATCCTCTCCGCGCCCCCGCCCGATGGTGTGTCCATTCAAGCCATGCTGAGCCGTGCCGATATTCGAAGCTTTGTCGAGGAGCAGGCCCTCATCGAGACATGGCTCGCCACCGCGTCAAAAAACGAAGGCGTCGAAGCGCTCGGCGGCGATTTGTTGCATCTTTTCCGCGTGGTGGACCATGAGAAATTCAACAAGGCCTACAGCGAATTAATCGCCGCGCATCACTGGCGCAACGAGTTCATGGCGGAAAACTAAGGAGAGCAGTCTTTTTCCTGCGATGGATTGCAACCTCTGCAACGACCGCCTCGATTCAACATTCACTCACGACGGTAAAATATGTGATCGGTTGAGTCACGCTGTGGGCGCGCTGCATCGGGGGTTTTTGCTGCGTCGCAATGGCGCGTGCTAGCATCGTTCGACTTCGGAGATGTCTGCGTATGAGCGATAACAAATCCTCCAACGACTGGGTCAAGGACTGGGAAGCGCTGCAGCGCCAATACCTCAACGCCTGGTCGGAACTCGCACAGAAGGCGCCCTTCGCCTCGGCTGCGCCGTCACCCTTCGCGGCGCCCGCACCCGGCGCGATTCCGGGCATGCCGCCGTGGCATGAAGGACTCGAGCAGTGGTCGCGCCTGTTCGCCAGCGCATCCACGCAAGGCGACACGGTCTCGCGTTTGGTCGACAGCGGCAAGGCCTATATCGCGATGATCAAGGGCATGCTCGGCGCGGGTGCCTCCGGCGCGGCGACCGGCGGCGCGACGTCGGCGCAGTCCTGGTTCGACGCGATGCGCGGTGGCTTCACGCCGCAAGCAGGATTTGAAATGCCGAGCTTCCAGATGCCGGCTTTCGACGCCTCCTTGGCAGACAACCCTTTCGTCAAAGCCGTCAGGGAGATTGCCGGCCAGGGCGCGCACGGTTTCGGTGAATTACCCGCCGCATTCGCGCCATTCCTGCAGCAGTTCAATCAGGAAGGCATGTCGTGGTTGCGCGTGCCGGCGTTCGGTCTCGCGCGCGAGCATCAGGAGCACTATCAGCGCACTGCCGTCGCCTTCGTCGATTATCAGCAGGCGCTGCGCAACTACAACGCACTGCTGCTCAAGGCGAGCGAACGTGGCTTCGCGCTGCTCGAGGACAAGCTGGCGGAGCGCAGCGAACCCGGCCGCGCGATCGATTCGCCGCGCGCGCTCTACGATCTCTGGGTCGACGCGATGGAAGAGGCCTATGCCGAGATCGCGCTGTCCGACGATTTCGTCAAGGCCTATGGCGAACTCGCCAACACGCAGATGCGCATGCGCGCGCAGGTGCATGCGGAGGTCGAACGCATCGGTACCGACCTTGGCATGCCGACGCGCACCGAGCTCAATAGCGTGCATCAACGCCTGCACGACCTGCGTCGAGAGCTCCGCGCATCGCGTGAGGGCGATCCGGCTGCATCGGACACCGTGTCCGAACTCGAACGCCAACTCGTCGATCTGCAGTTCGAGGTAGGGCAACTCAAGGCGTCGATGACGCGATCGCAGGTGCGCGTGGCAACGCCCCCCGTTGCAGTGCCGCCGCGTGCCGCAGCGAAGAGGCCTCCCGCGAAGAAGAAAGCCGCGTTGAAACATGCCGCTGAAAAAGCCAAGAGTCCGGCGGCGAAGAAGAGCGCCGCTCCGGTGCGCAAGGCAGCGAAGCCCGTCGCGCCGGAACCGCCGCCGGTGGTGCTTCCGAAAACGGCCACCAAGGCGAAGGCGGGCAAGGATGAGTCGCGTGCATCGTTCGGCGATGCGATCGCTGCGATGCGCCGCCGCGTTTCACGCACGGCCGCCAAGCCGCGCGTGAAAGCCGTTGCTGCGGAACTCGCCAAGCCGACGAAGACGGAAGCGAACAAAACCAAATCGAACAAGACATCGCGCAAGTCGTAAAGCGGAGAACCCAGCATGAACCCGATCCGCATCTCGCCGCAAAAAGCCTTCGAGGAAACCACCCGCTTCCAGCAGAAGCTCGCCGCGGGCCTCAAGACTTTGCGCGAACTCGACGAAGTCGATTACGGCTGCACCGACAAGGAAGAGGTCTACCGTGAAGACAAACTCGTGCTCTACCGCTTCAAGGGCGCGAACAAGCCGACCGCGAAAACGCCGATCCTGATCAGCTATGCGCTGGTCAACCGGCCCTACATGGTCGATCTGCAGGACGATCGCTCACTGGTGAAGAACCTGCTCGCGCTGGGCGAAGACGTCTATCTGATCGACTGGGGCTATCCGGATTTTTCCGATCGCTACTTGACGCTCGACGACTACATCAACGGCTACATCAAGCGCTGCGTCGACGTGATCGCCAAGCGCCACAAGGTGCCGAAGATCAATCTGCTCGGCATCTGCCAGGGCGGCGCGTTCAGCCTGTGCTTCACCTCGATCTATCCGGAAAAGATCCGCAACCTGATCACGATGGTGACGCCGGTCGATTTCCATACGCCCGACAATATGCTCGCGCGCTGGACGCGCAGCATGGACGTGGACCTGTTCGTTAACACGCTCGGCAATGTGCCGGCCGACCTGATGAACTGGTGCTACCTGATGTTGAAGCCCGTGCGGCTCAACCAGCAGAAATACATCGGCCTCGTCGACATCCTCGACGACAAGGGCGAGCTCGAGAATTTCCTGCGCATGGAAAAGTGGATCTTCGACAGCCCCGACCAGGCCGGCGAGGCGTTCCGCCAGTTCATCAAGGATTTCTACCAGGCCAACAAGCTGATCAACGGCGGACTCAAGATCGGCGACAAGTCAGTCGACCTGAAGAATCTCACTGCACCCGTGCTCAATATCTTCGCAGAGCAGGATCATCTCGTGCCGCCGAACGCCTCGCGCGCGCTGCGCGGGCGCACCGGCAACGCCGACTACACCGAACTCGCGTTCCGCGGAGGCCATATCGGCATCTACGTCTCCGGTCGCGCGCAGCGCGAGGTGCCGACGGCGATCCATGAGTGGCTGGCGAAGCGCTAGTAGTCTTCAAGTCAATCATCCAGATCGATAGCGATTGCCGCCGCCACGGGGCACAGACGGTCGCGACCTCTCCGCGGTATTCGCTTGAGTGAATAGTTAGGGCGCGAGTTGGTGGCTGTTTGATTGCTGAAATGGATACGGGCAATTTGCTTGCCCATCTACGATGACGCGACCCACTCGAGCGCAAGCTCAACATTCGCTGTTACTTCGCGACGCCGTATCATTCTTGGGAGCGCGGCAGCAACGAAAATCTCAACGGGCTCATTCGGCAGTATTTGCCCAAGGGCACCTGCTTGCGCCAGGTGACGCAAAATGACTGCGAGCGCATCGCCCGCGCTCTCAACTCTCGGCCAAGGAAACGCCACAACTATCAAACACCCGAGCAGATCTACGCTCGGTCTTGAACGGTGTTGCACTTGCTAGTTGAATCTAAGACTCATACAACTACACTGGATAGATACTTTCTTTGGACAATGTGTACCTACCCCAGGGCATAACTAGAAAGGTTGTCCTGTGATACGAGGAATGCAAATCAAAGGGCACTGAGTAGGAGCCGACGACGACGAAAGGCCATTTCACCCAGGAACTAACTTTGATTTCTTCTGGCGGGACCTCTCGGCCACCCATTTCTAGTCCTTTGATTCCCTCTGCGAGTACATAGCTGCGAATCTCTTGCTCAACATAAGGCTGCTCTGTCTTGGCCGTTACATAGCCGATCGCGGAAATAACGGTGACGACAATCGCCACGATAACGGCCACTTTTCTAAAGAGTGCCACGATATTCCCTATGAGTGCTAACTACTATTAGATTGAGAAATGGAGCATAGCACTGCAGCCTAGCGCGGTAAGACGGTGCGCCGCGAGCGCAGAAATCCTATAAAAATCATTATTTTCTTCCGATTCTGCCGCATAGCACTGCAGTCTAATCATGCAGTGTTTCGGGGCGGCGTGCATACTGCCCGGAGCAGGTCCACTGACTTTGCCGCAGGCAAGTTCGCCACCATTGCATCAATCCCGTTCGCGCCAGCTCGCGAGCGCCAGCCTGACCGCTGCAAATTGCCGCGCTACGTTGCGACACGCATCGCAAACTGCGAGATGCAGGCGCAAGCGCAGGCGCTTGCCGAACGGCAGCGGCGCATCCTCTTGTTGCGAGAGCAGGCGCGACGCGTGTTGGCAGGTGATTCTGAGCATCTTGTGTCTAGCCAGCAGCAGGCGCACGGCCGAATCCTGTCTGTTCGAGGCAAGTCCGCAGCATCATGCGCGCACGATAGAGTTGTACCCAGACGTTGGACGAGGTGATCTGCAATTCCTTACACAGCTCGTCGGTATCTGTGCCAAGCACTTCACGCATCACGAATAGCTGACCGGTGCGTTTGGGCAGTTTCTCGACGCAGCGCTGCACCGCGGCGAGGAAGGCATCCTGCTGACACAAGGCTGCGGGGTCGTCGATATCGCTCGGGCGCTCGAGGTAATGCCCCTTGGCATCGAACAGGCGGTCGAATTCGTGGCCTTCCTCGTCGGCCGGCGCCTCGAGTGGTTCCTCGCGCCATTGCTTGCGCAGCAGGTCGATGATGCGGTTCTTCAGGATCGTCGTGAGCCAGGTGCGCAACGAACTCGCGCCGCGAAACGAGGCGCGCTTCTCGTAGGCCTGCGCGATTGTGTCGGAGACGCAGTCCTCGGCCAGGTGCTGGTCGCGCAGCTCCAAGCGCGCGATCTTGAGCAGATAGCCGCGATGTTCGGCCAGGGTGTGGAATTCGATCGAGCCCGGCGCGCCGCTTGCGTTGGTCATTCCGTTCCCCGAGGCAGCGCCGGCGATGGCAGCGGCGCGCGTCATGATAACCAAATCACACGCAACGGACTACGCGGTTGGCCAGACTGCAAGATCGATCGGCGTGGCGACGCCGCCCACGTTGCGCTGCCGGCGCAGTTCGCTCGCGCCCATGCCGGTACGCGGATCCTGGTGTCGGGCCAGTTCGATCAGGCTTGCCGTGGCGCAGGCCGCGGCATGCTCGATCTTGTTGTGTTTTTCGAGCTTGGCCGCGAGATTGACCGTCTCGCCGATCACCGTGTATTCGAGCCGTTGCTCGACGCCGATGATGCCGAATACGAGTGGCCCTTCTGCCACGCCGATGCCGATATCGAGCGCGGGCAGTCCCTGCGCAAGGCGCGTCTGTGCCCAGGCGCGCGAAGCTTCAAGGATCGCGTCGATGCAACGCAGCGCGTCGGCTGCATATGTGGTCGACGCGCGCACCGCGCCGAAACTCGCGAGGATGCCGTCCCCCATGAACTTGTCGATATTGCCGCCATGCGCGCGCACGACCGGCACGACGACATTCTGATAGTCGCCGATCAAGGTGATGAGCTCGGCCGGCGACAACGTTGCGGAAGCCTTGGTGAATCCGCGCAGGTCGGTGAACATGATCGCGGCGTCGCGCAGCATGCTCTGGCCGGCCATCGGCGCGAGATCGGTCGTGATGATCTGGTCGGCGACTTCACTGTCGAAGAAACGCGACAGCGCATCGGCGGATTGGCTTGCCTGCACCGCGCGCGCGAGCGTGACGCGTGCGCGCGCGAGGGCGGTGGCGAGCACAGCGGTGACGATCAGGATTACCGCGATGCGGATCGACTCGTCGCTCGCGCTGAAGCGGCCAGTTGTGGCGGAAACGACGAAGTCCATGGTCGCGCCGCCCGGGCCGGCCTCGCGCGCGGCGAAGAAAGCGAGCAGGCCCCAGCCGATGGCCGCGGTCAGTCCCGACAGCCACACCCAGATCGCTTCGAAGCGCAGCGCGCGCAGTGCGATCAGCACGAAGATCGCCGCGAACAGGGCGTTCTTCAACGCGATCGCGAGCGTCGTCTCGTACTGCGGCGCAAAGCCCCAAAGCATGCCGACCAGCACCGCCATCTCCGCGACGACAGAGGCGGCGAGCACCGGCCGCGTGAGCTGGTCGCTGTAGACGAACCACGCGCGCAGCAGCACCAGCAGGATCAGCGCGACGATGCCTAGCGGTAACGCGGCGATCGGCGCATCGGGGCTGAATCCGCGTGGCGTGAGCGCATAGGCGAGTGCGGCGGCTGCGATCACGGCGATCTGCGCCGCGCCGACCCAGGCTTCGGATTCGCGCTGGCTGCGCGCGATCTCGGCGAGCACGCGCGCAGGTTGCGGCATGCCTGCGTCCGTCAACGCGCGCAGACGCGCGAGCCAGGCCGCCATCACGGTGGTGCGCGCTCGTTCAGTACGCCGCCGGCGATGCGCAGGCAGGTGCCGCGTGGCACGGCGATCCATTCACGCTGATCGGAAACCGTCGTGGCCTGCTTGGCGCAGGAGTGCACGGCGTTGGCGCAGTCGTTGGCGCCCGCGCGCGCGATGCCGTAGCAGCGCTCGCGCTCGATGCCGCCGCCGCTATGCCGCAGGCTCGCGGCGACTGCCGCGATCATCGCGCCGGCTACGGCAAGCAGTACGCCTGCGTTGATTGCATCGCGCGAATTCATGACCACCTCGCCTGCTCGATCGTCACGCGACCATCGCCTCCGCTCGGTGCGAGAAGTGCACGCGCGCTTCGGCATCACGTTGGTCGACTGGCTTCAGATAGTCGTACAGCACGCGCCCGTAGGGCAAGCTCAGATCGGCGATGAAGTGGCGGCCCTCGACGATGCGGCGTACCGGCAGGTCGGCGACCGGGGCGTTCGCGTGCGGAATCAGATGCAGGCGCGCCGGACTCAGCCAACCACCCTTGATCGTGATGTCGCATAGGTTGTAAGCGACCAGTTGCGCGATCGCGTGCGAGCCGTCGACGTGCGGAATCAGTTTGAGATTCACCTGCGTCTTGCCGAGCTTGTGCTCGAGCGCATGAAAATCGCAGCGCGCGGGATCGTCGGGGCAATGGCGCAGGCTCTCGTGTTTGTACGCCATCGTCGCGATGGCCACGCGCTGGCCGGCGTACTCCAGGCGTCCCATCAATGTGTCGTGCGCGACTTCCAGGTGCGGCTGCGCCAGCTTTTTCGGAAAGCCCCAGATTTCGCGCCCGCCCGCGATCGGCGGATCGCAGTCGAGATACATCTGCGCGGTGAAGTTGACGTGCTCGTCGCCGAACTTGGCCGGGATCACGATGCCGGACTCGGTGTAGTCGCCGAAGCCGGTCGAATCGGGCATGCGGATGAATTCGTATAGCACGGTGTTGGAGCCGTCAGGTTCGAGCGGTTCCGGCAGTGCCGCGCGGATCGCCTCCGGATCGGATTCGTAGGTAATGATGAAGTATTCGCGGTTGACGAAGCGGTACGGCCCGCGCGGGTACGAGGGGCTTGCGATCGGCATCGAGGCGCTCGCGAGTATCTGTTGATGGTTCACGCAAATCTCCGGATGAGTGGGAAGGGATCAGAGGAATTCGGCTTCGAGATCGACCGAGGAGCGCCGCCCGAGGTCGTCGAAATGCGCGCGCAGCCAACGTTGCGCGACCGCGCCGCCGCTGTCGCGCAGCTGGCACAGCAGATCCCAGTCCGGGCTCAGCTTCGAGGCAACCGAATGCGCGGTCATCGCCTCGTCGTCGCGGATCGAATGGATCAGCATCTGCTTCATGTCCGATGCCTTGACCTTGCCCTGGTCGATCAGGCGCGTGACGAACGCGATCGCGCGCATCTCGCGCATCAGCGAGGAGTTGAAGCTGATCTCGTTGATGCGGTTGAGGATCTCCGGCGCGGTCTTCGGCACACCGGGGCGCACGATCGGATTGATGTGGATGATCACCACGTCGCGGCTGTGCGAGCCGTAGATCAGCGGAAAGATCGCCGGGTTGCCGATGTAGCCGCCGTCCCAGTAGCGCTCGCCTTCGATCTCGATGGTCTGGAACAGGAACGGCAGGCAGGCGGAGGCGAGCACCGCGTCGGCGCTGAGTTCGGGGCGATTGAAGATGCGCACCTTGCCGGTTTCGACATTGGTCGCGCACAGGTGCACGTTGACGCCGTTGGTCCGGCGCAGCTTGTCGAAGTCGACATGGCGCTCGAGCACGTCGCGCAGCGGATTGAAGTTGAGCGGATTGAGCTGATACGGCGAGAACAGCCGCGTCATCGTCTCGAACATCCAATAGAACGGCGATTGCTCGACCGGCAACGCGCGACCACTCCAGTCGCGCAGTGGCTGCACCGGGCTGTACCTCGCGCCCGCATCGGCGATCGCGCGCCAAAACGCGCTGAGGCGCTCGCGCGCATGCTCGCGGTCGCCGTCGGTCAGCGCATCGGCGAGCACCACGGCGTTCATCGCCCCGGCGCTGGTCGCACTGATCGCCTCGATGTCGATGCGATTGTCTGCGAGCAGGGTATCGAGTGCGCCCCAGGCGAACGCGCCGTGCGCGCCGCCGCCTTGCAGTGCGAGATTGATCGCCTTGCGCGTGGATGACTTCTTGCGCGTCGCCATGTCAGTGCGCCGTCCAGCCGCCGTCGACCGGAATGATAGTACCGGTGGTCGACGCCGCGGCGTCGCTCGCGAGATACAGCGCCAGCGCTGCAACTTGGTCGACGCTGACGAATCGCTTGGTCGGCTGCGCCGCGAGCAGCACGTCGCGTACCACCTGCGCCTCGCTGATCCCGCGCGCCTTGGCCGTATCCGGTATTTGCTTCTCCACCAGCGGCGTGAGGACATAACCGGGGCAGACCGCATTCGCCGTGACGCCGTGCTCGGCGCCTTCGAGCGCGACCGTCTTGGTCAGCCCGGCGATACCGTGTTTCGCCGCCACATAGGCGCTTTTGAATGGCGAAGCGACGAGCGCGTGCGCCGAGGCGACATTGATGATGCGGCCGAAGCCGCGCGCCTTCATCGCCGGCAGCGCGAGGCGGATCGTGTGGAACGCGGCGCTCAGGTTGATCGCGATGATCGCGTCCCACTTCGCGACAGGAAATTCGTCGATCGGCGCGACGTGCTGGATGCCGGCGTTGTTGACCAGCACATCGATGGCGCCGAATTCGGCCAGCGCTTTCTGCATCATCGCCTCGATCGCGTCGGCGCTGCTCATGTCGGCGCCGTCATAGCGCGCCTTGACGCCGAACTCGCGTTCGATGCCGGCGCGCAGGATTTCGATCTCTTGCGCATCGCCGAAGCCGTTGAGGATCACGTTCGCGCCTTCGCGTGCGAACGCGCGCGCGATGCCAAGGCCGATGCCGCTGGTCGAGCCGGTAATCAAGGCTGTCCTGTTTTTCAATTGCATTTTGATTTCCTGTGAGGGTGAGTTCAGCGCGATGGTGAATTCAGGTCGTGGTCACGGGCATGACGCCCGCGCGATCGGCTTGCAGCAGTTCGTGGCTGCGCGTGAAGCGGAAATGCGTGATGTCGGGCGGGAAGAACATGCCCCAGGTCCACTCGATGAAAATGCGCAACTTGCGCCCGAGCGTCGGCATCTGGCCGAGGTAATACGCGCGCCACAGCATCCAGGCAGGCAGGCCGCTCAGCCTGATGCCGAAGATTTTGGCGACGCCTTTGAGGTGGCCGACCGTGGCCATCATGCCGCGTGCGCGATAGGCGAACGGTTTCGTTGCCTGGCCGCTGCAGCGCGCGATCAGGTTCTGCGCGAGATGCTTTGCTTCCGCGACGGCAAACTGCGCGGTCGGCGGCGCATAGCCGTCGTCGCCGTTCTGGATCAATGCACAATCGCCGACAGCCCAGACGCCTTCCGCGCCGACGGCCGAAAGATCCGCATTGCAGACAATGCGCCCGCGTTCGGTGGTCAGCGCGGTGAGCCGTGCGGTCAGCGCGTTCGGCATCGTGCCGATGGTGCAGATCGTGGTCGCCGCGCTGAGCACGCGACCGTTGTTGAGTGCGAGTTCGCGGGCACCAACCGCCGTCGCGCCGGTCATTGTTAGCACGTCGACGCCGCGTTTCTTGAGCGAATGCTCGGCCGCCTCGCCGAGCGAGGGCGGTAGCTCGACCAGCAGGCGCTCGACGCTCTGCAGCAAGGTGACGCGCAGCTCGTCTGAACTTACCCCTGGATAATAGTGGCGGATCTCGCGCAGACTGTCGGCGACCGCGCCAGCAACTTCGACACCGGAGAAGCCGCCACCGACCACGACGAAGTGGCCAAGGCAGCGACGCAGTGCGGGATCGCTTTCCAGTTCGATCTGCGCCAGCCGGCGCAGCACGAGATTGCGAATGTGCATCGCATCGCCGACGGTCTTTAGCACGACCGCGTGTTCGGCCATACCGGCGATCAGGTCGACGCGCGCGCGATTGCCGAACGCGAGCACGAGATGATCGTAGGTAAGCTCGACATTGCCCTTGAGCGTGTCACAGCAGAGGCGCTTGGCGGCGAAGTCGACGCTGCCGACCGTGCCCATCACGAAGCGCGCGCGGCCGACCGTTTCGCGCAGCGGCGCGACCACGTGCTCGGGGAATACCGTTGCCCCGACGACCTCGGCGAGCATCGGGTTGAACGTGGTGTAGCTTTCTTCCGACACCAGGGTGATATCGGCGAAACGCGTGCGCTTCTGCAGCAGGCGCGTCAGTTTGGCGCCAGCGAAACCGCCGCCGACGATGACGATATTGGGTCTGCGTGAACTCATTGCTTGCCTCCCTCACAGATGCCGCGACGTTCGCGACTCGGTTGTGCGGGATTGGACGGCAGCATTCGATGTTCCTTACAGGCGATTGCGATCAGGCGCGCGCTGTAATGAAATAGGCTTTCGCACGTCGAATCATTGCGCGCCAGCGCGCGTGACGCGCGCTATGCCTTGCGTGGCGGCTGCACAGCGGTGGTAGTTCCTATGTCCGAAACGCGATTGGCTCGTCTCGACAACGAAAAGCTCGGCGTGGGCATCGGCCTGCGTGCGCCGCATTACCGCGAACTGCTGGCACGCGGACGCTGCGCCGGCTGGCTTGAGGTGCATACGGAGAATTATTTCGGTGACGGCGGCTATGACCTCCACGTACTGACTACGCTGCGCGAAACGTATCCGGTCAGCCTGCATGGCGTTGGCCTCGCGCTTGGGTCGGCGGCAGGCTATTCGCGCGAGCATCTTGGCCGGATCGCGAGGCTAGTGCAGCGCATCGAGCCGATGTTCGTTTCCGAACACCTGTGCTGGGGCGCGGTTGCCGGGCAGGTCTTCAATGATCTGTTGCCACTGCCGATGAGTGAGGCGGCGCTCGAGCTGATGTGTGCTCGCGTAGGGCAAATGCAGGACGTGCTGCAGCGACGCGTCCTCGTAGAGAACATATCGAGCTACTTGCGCTTTACGCAGGACGAATATGACGAAGCCGGCTTTCTCAACGCGCTCGCGGTACGCAGCGGCTGCGGCATCCTGCTCGATATCAACAACCTGTACGTGAACCAGCGCAATCACGGCGACGATGCGGCCAGGCAAATCGATGCGATCGCCAACGCGCACGTCGGCGAGATACACCTCGCCGGACATCTCGTGACCGATCTCGCAACGATCGATCATCACGGTGATCGCGTGGCCGACCCGGTGTGGCAACTCTTTGCGCGAGCGCTGGATCGCTTCGGTCCGGTGCCGACGCTGATCGAATGGGATACCGATCTGCCTGCGGTCGATGTGCTGCTCGACGAGGCCGAGCGTGCGCGCGGCTATCTCAATATGTGCAAACCGATTCGCGATCATGCAGCTTGATCGTCTGCAAGCGGCTTTCGCGGCAGCTTTGATCGAGCCCGACGCGGTTGGCGAGGTTGCGGCGGCATTGGTGGGTGCGGACGCGCGTGTACGCGAGCGATTCGCGCTGTATCGCGGCAATGTGAGCGCGGTGTGGGAAAAGGCGCTGGCACATGCATTTCCCGTAACACATGCCTTAGTCGGCGAGGAGTTCTTCCGTCTGCTCGCGCGTGCGTACGCGCAAGCGCATCCAAGCGCGAGTGGCGATCTCAACGAATTCGGCATTCACTTCGCGAACTTCGTTGCCCAGTTCGAAGCGGTGCGGCCGCTGCCTTATCTTGCTGAAGTCGCCGCGCTGGAATGGGCGGTGCATCGCGCGCACTACGCGGCTGATGCAGACGCCGTGGAGCCAGATCATATTGCCCGGTTGGCCCCGGAAGAGCTGCTGGCGGCGCGCTTCGTGTTGCACCCGGCACTCGCCTGGTTCGATTCGCGATATCCGATTGTCGGTATTTGGAACGCGCATCAGCCGCGCGGTGGAGCGCCATTGCCGCAGTCGCTCGATCGCGCGGAATGCGCCCTCGTCGTGCGCCTACACTGGCGCGTTGCAGTGCAGGCGTCCAGCGCGGCCGAGATTGCCGCTCTAACGCAGTTGCGCGAGGGTGCAGCGCTGGGCAGCGCGATTGAAGCTGCGCTTGCCGTCGACGCCGGATTCGATGCGAGCCAGGCCTTGCTGCGCTGGGTTGACTTCGCTGTGTTGGCCGGGCCGGTGCTGATCGCCTAGGGGCGCGGGATTTTGGGGCGGGCCAACACGTCGCCTGATAAAATCGCCGCTCGAAAATCCTGCGAGCGAAGTTGCGCCATGAACGATGTCCTGTTCCACCTGCATGTCTTCCACATCACCAAGATCGCCGTGACCGGCTGGAAGCTGGTCGGCTTTCTCGGCACGTTCCTGTTCACCGCGCGTTGGTTCGTGCAGTTCTATGCGACGAAAAAATTGAAGCGCGTTACGGTGCCGATGGCGTTCTGGTATCTCTCGGTGGTCGGCAGCGTGCTGACGCTCGCGTATTTCATCTGGGGCAAGAACGATTCGGTCGGCATCATGCAGACCGCGTTCCCGATGTTCGTGTCGATCTATAACGTGATCGCGCATATGCGCTATCACAAGCCCGAGGTCATCGCACCAGGCGGACCCGAAGAAACCTGATTCTCTCGCGCAGGAAAGATGGTCGTGGCCACTGACGTCCGCGAAAAGATTCCTTTGCGCGACATTGCCGCGTATTTCGCCAGGCTCGGCTGGCTCGCCTTCGGCGGGCCGGTCGGGCAGATCGGCCTGATGCATCTCGAAGTCGTCGAACGCCGCGGCTGGCTCGACGAAGAAGAATTTCTGCGCGCGCTGAATTTCTGCCATATGCTGCCGGGGCCGGAGGCGCTGCAGCTCGCGATCTACATCGGTTGGAAGAAGAGTGGTTATCTAGGCGGCGCGCTCGCGGGTCTGCTGTTCCTGCTGCCTGGGTTCATCACGCTTACCGCGCTCGCGTGGATTTACGTTCGTTACGGCACGCGTGCGGAAGTGCTCGGTGTGTTGTGGGGATTCCGGCCAGTCGCACTGGCGCTGCTGCTCGCGGCACTCGTGCGCATAGGACGCGCGGCGCTTAAGGGTGCCTTGCCGGTCGCGCTTGCGCTGACGGCATTTGTCGCGTTTTATTTTCTGCAACTGCCGTTCATCGCGGTATTGGTCGGTTGCGGCATTCTATACATTGTCGCGCATCGCCTCGGCTCGGCGCGCGCCGCCGCGTCGGTCTTGATTGCCGTGCTCGGCACCCCGCTCGTCGCGCGCGCCGCGGAGACAGCGAATACGCGGCTCCTCGACATCTCGTGGTTCTTTCTCAAGGTCGGCCTTTTCTCGTTCGGCGGGGCCTATGCCGTGCTGCCGATGATCCGCGAGGGCGCGGTCGCCGGTTATGGCTGGATCAGCGATGCGCAGATGATCGATGCGCTCGCGCTCGGCGAAACGACGCCGGGGCCGCTCATTTCGATCGGCATCTTCGTTGGTTATCTCGCCGGGCATGGCGTCGGTGCTGGCCTGCTCGGCGCGCTTGCGGCGACGTTCTGGCTGTTCCTGCCGTCGTTCGTGTTCGTGCTCGGCGCCGCGCGCTATATGGACTGGCTGACGGCGAAGCCAAGGGTGAAGGAATTTCTGCGCGGCGTGACCAGCGGCGTCGTCGGCCTGATGTTCGCGATGGCAGTGCCGCTGTCGCAGGTCGCGTTCATGCCGCACGGACGCGTCGACTGGATCACGATCGCGCTCGGCCTCGTCGCCTTCGCGCTGCTGACCTTGTGGAAATGGCGACTCAATGTCGTCGTCGTGGTGCTCGGCGGCGGCGCGCTCGGCTTGCTGCGCGTATTCGCGCCGACGCTGTTCGGCGGTGCGATCATCTAGCGCGTACTACTCGGGATCGTAGTCCAGGTTTGGAGCGAGCCAGCGTTCCGCCTCGGCCAGCGTCCAGCCCTTGCGTTGCGCATAGTCTTCGACTTGTTCCTTGGTCACGCGGCCGAGCACGAAATACTGGCTGTCGGGATGGCTGAAATACCAGCCCGACACGGCTGCGGTCGGATACATCGCATAGCTTTCCGTGAGTTCGATACCCGTGTTCTTCGTCGCATCGAGCAGTGCGAACAGTGTGCCTTTCTCGGTGTGGTCGGGGCAGGCGGGATAGCCGGGGGCGGGGCGGATGCCGCGATACTTCTCGGCGATCAACTCGTCGTTGCTCAGCGTTTCGTCGCTGGCGTAGCCCCAGAATTCCTTGCGCACGCGTTCGTGCAGGCGTTCGGCGAACGCCTCGGCGAGCCGGTCGGCGAGCGCCTTGAGCAGGATCGATGAGTAATCGTCGTGCGACTTTTCGAACTCTTCGAGCTTCGCCTCGATACCGATGCCTGCGGTCACGGCGAAGCCACCGATCCAGTCGCTGACGTTGGCGTCTTTCGGCGCGATGAAATCGGCGAGACAGAAGTCCGGACGGCCGGGCGGTTTGTCGGCTTGCTGGCGCAGGCAATGCAACGCGACTGATTCGCCGTCGCGTTCGACTTCGATATCGTCACCCACGCGCGCCGCCGGCCAGAAACCGATCACGCCTTTCGCAGTCAGCCACTTCCCGGCGACGATCTGCTTGAGCATCTTCTGTGCGTCGTCGAACAACTCGCGCGCCTGCTTGCCTACGACGGCATCATCGAGAATCTGCGGATAGTGTCCGGCCAGTTCCCAGGTATTGAAGAACGGCGACCAGTCGATGCGTTCGACCAGTTCGGACAAGTCGTAGTCGTCGAACACCGTGATACCCGGCGTTTTCGGTGCCGGAGGTGCGTACTTTTCCCAATCCCCCGCGAACGCCTGTCCGCGCGCGTGCGCGAGCGTGACGAGACGCTTGGCCGGGCCGCGATCCTTGTGACGCTCGCGGATGTCGGCGTATTCGGCGCGGATTTTTTCCATGAATGCGTCGACGAGTTCCTTCGAGATCAGCGATTGCGCGACGCCGACCGCGCGCGAGGCGTCCTTGACCCACACGGTCGGCGCCTTGTAGTGCGGCTCGATCTTCAGCGCGGTGTGCGCGCGCGACGTGGTCGCGCCGCCGATCAGCAGCGGCACCTCGAACTGCTGGCGCTGCATCTCCTTGGCGAGATGGCTCATCTCTTCGAGCGACGGCGTGATCAGCCCGGACAGACCGATCATGTCCGCCTTCTCGGCTTTTGCCGTGTCGAGGATCTTCTGCGCCGGCACCATCACGCCGAGATCGATCACGTCGTAATTGTTGCAGCGGAGCACGACGCCGACGATGTTCTTGCCGATGTCGTGCACATCGCCTTTGACCGTGGCCATCACGATCTTGCCGTTGGATTTTCCGACATCGCCGGTGCGCAGTTTTTCTTCTTCGATGAACGGCAACAAGTAGGCGACGGCCTTCTTCATCACGCGCGCGGATTTCACGACCTGCGGCAGGAACATCTTGCCCGCGCCGAACAGATCGCCGACCACATTCATGCCGTCCATCAGCGGGCCTTCGATCACGTCGAGCGGACGCGTCGACTGCTGACGCACTTCCTCGGTATCGCCTTCGACAAACGCGTCGATGCCGTGCACGAGTGCGTGACTCAGGCGCTCGCGCACCGGCAGCTCGCGCCAAGCCTGCGTCTCCGCTTCCGCGGCGGCGCCTTTTTTGCTCTTGTATTTCTCGGCAATCTCGAGCAGACGCTCGGTCGCGTCTTCGCGCCGATTGAGCACGACGTCTTCGACGCGTTCGCGCAATTCGCTGTCGAGATCGTCGTAGATCGGCAGCGCGCCGGCATTGACGATGCCCATATCCATGCCGGCCTTGATCGCATGGTAGAGAAACACGCTGTGGATCGCGCCACGCACGGTCTCATTGCCGCGGAACGAAAACGACACGTTCGATACGCCCCCCGAGACATGGCAGTGCGGCAGGGTCGCCTTGATCTCGCGCGTCGCCTCGATGAAGTCGACCGCGTAGTTGTTGTGCTCTTCGATGCCGGTCGCGATCGCGAAGATGTTCGGATCGAAGATGATGTCTTCGGGTGGAAAGCCGACCTGCTCGGTCAGAATCTCGTAGGCGCGCGTGCAGATTTCAACTTTGCGCGCCTTGGTGTCGGCCTGACCGGTTTCGTCGAACGCCATGACCACGACGGCCGCGCCATAGGCGAGCACCTTGCGCGCGTGCTCGAGAAAGATTTCCTCGCCTTCCTTGAGCGAGATCGAATTGACCACGCCCTTGCCCTGCAGGCAGCGCAGGCCCGACTCGATCACGCTCCACTTCGACGAGTCGACCATCACCGGCACGCGCGCGATGTCGGGCTCGGCCGCGATCAGGTTGAGGAACTTGGCCATCGCCATTTCAGAGTCGATCAGGCCCTCGTCCATATTGACGTCGATGATCTGCGCGCCGTTCTCGACCTGCTGGCGCGCGACCGCGACCGCCT
>CAZDWH010000049.1:0-17384 GCA_964509025.1 uncultured Rhodanobacteraceae bacterium | reverse complement strand
GCTGTAGGCCGCGATCCGGTTGCAGGACCTGGATGTCGAAATCCGGATAGGCATCGAACAGGCCGCGCGGATCGTCGCCGGCCTCGCCGCCCGAGTCGAGCACGGCGAGCGCGCAGCGACGCAGCAGATTGTGCAGCCCGCCCTTGGTCGCGTCGCGCAGGCGCGTGACTTCATCACGCGAGAGCACATCCATGCCGGCGACCGGCGCGATGCGCGCACTGACGCTGGAGCCCATGGTCGATGCTTGTTCTTGTTGGTTGTTCATGCGTTTTCCAGTTGCACAATGTCCCTGGCGCAAAACGCGCCGAGCAGATGAGTGTCGTATTCGCCGCGCCGCGGGTCAATGCTTGCGTCGGCAAAAAAAAACCGGCGCCCTCGCGGACGCCGGTATTTCAAGTCGCTGAGATCTCTCAGCTGTATTTTGAAAGTGCGGCCAGGTACTGCCGCTCCTTGATCTTCGCGATCAAGGATGATCGCATTAAAAACTGTACTTCGCCGTCATCATCACCGACCAACGCTGGCTCGGCACCGGCACGCCCGGGGTCTGGCCTTCGTTGACCACGAACGCCTGCGGGGCGTAGGACGCACCGTTCGGATGGAACGTGGTCGGGCTGAGATCGAAGACGTACTTGCCGGTCGCAGGATCGACGCCAGTGACATTGGCCAGGCTGCGCGTGAGCGGGAAGCCCGCACGACGCTCGACACCCCACTTGCTGTTGAGCAAGTTGCCGAAGTTGAAGATATCGAAGCGCAGTTCGCCCTTGTTGCCGGCAAACACGCCCGGAATCTGCTGACGGAAGCTCAAGTCGATCTGATTGACCCAACGCGCGGTGTCGCCGTTGCGGCCGGCGATCTGACCCATGTGATCGTGCAGATACGAGTTGTGCTGGATGTAGCTCATGAAGGCCTGCTTCATCGGATCCGTGGTCGTCGACGACCAGATGACATCGTCGATCGACTTCGGAATGTAGACCAGCGAGTTGCCCGTACCGGAACCGTTCGTGTTGACGCCGGAGATCCAGCTGTACGGCGCACCGGCATGCATGTCGGCAAACGCACTGATCTGGGTCAGGTAATCGCCGAAGAAGCGATGCTGCCAGGTCAGGCTGCCGATCACGCGCTGGGCGACGCTGTAGTTCGAGGTCGCGGAAACGTCGCTGTTGATGTTCTTGTAGACGTTGTTGTTGAGGTTCGAACTCGCAACGCTCGACGTGCCCGGATTGACGTCGGTGGCGTGGCCAACACGGACCGCCACCATCGCGCTCCAGTCGTCCGCCATCGGCTTGGTGAACGACCAGGTGAACGTGTTGGACAGGCCCTGGTGCGTATTGGTCAGCAAGGTCACCGTGCCGAACGCCGGATTGGCGAGGAAACGCGTCGAGCTCGAGCAGGTAGCCAGCGAAGCCGGGTTGCAGTAGTACTGACGACCATCGCCACCGGTATAGGTGGGCGCGCCGACGTTCAAGGTCTTGTAGAAGATGTCGTCATTGGTCTTGGTGAAGTTGAACTCGCTCGAACTGATGATGCCCATCCACGGCAGTTCGCGTTCGAACGCGAGCGCGACCCCGGTGGGGTTCGGCATCTTGAAGTTCTTGTCCACCGTATCGACACCCATGGTCGGGCCGCCGGCAGTGAAGTTGCCCGGAATCAGCGTACCGACATTCGGAATCAACGGAGCGCCCGAATAGATCGGCGCCTGCTTCACGTAGGAAACCTGGTTGGCCGCGCAGGCCGCGCCGGTTGCCTTGCTGAAGTTGCGCCCGTCGGTGCTGCACAGCAGGGTACCGACCGGGTTACGACCGCTGTCGATGATGTCGTAGGAAATCTGCGTGATACCGGTGCCGCCGAACGAGTTCGAGTACCACACGGTCGGCACGTCGGACGTGAAGATGCCGATGCCGCCGCGCAGCTGGGTCTTGTACGAAGTATCGAAGTCGTAATTGAATCCGATGCGCGGCTGGATCGAACCGTTGCCGCTCGGCGTCGAGTTGTTGGCATAGCCGAAGCCGCCGCCCACCGTCTGTCCGCCGACCACACGCGTCGGAGCAGCGCATTCCACCTTGCCGTTCACCGTCGGGCCGACGAAGGCCACACCAGGCGCTGCCGCAAAGCACGGATTGAGCGTCGGATCTTGCGGGAACTGCGGTACGTCGAAACGCAGACCATAGGTCAGCGACAGACGGTCGGTCGCCTGCCAGGTGTCCTGCAGGAACGCGCCGTACTGCTGCTTCTTGAAGCTCGCCACGGCCTGGTTGAGGGTCAGGCCAGCCGCCGGCAGCTTGATCGTGTACTCGCCCCAGGCGCCGTTGGCGAAGTTGGTGAGCACGTTCGCGTTGGTGGCCGAGCTGTTGTAGAACACGTATTCGCCCGTGGCGCCCTGGATGAAGGCGTTGAACACCTTGTCCTGGTTGCCGTTGAAACCGGCCTTGACCGTGTGATCACCCAGATGCCAGGTGCCGGCGAAATAGCCGTACACGCTCTTGATGTCGATCGCATTGACCTGACTGGAGAACTCGGTGCCGATGTTGACCGCCGGCGCGGTCGCCGAGCCGAAGCCCGAGGTGCCGTTGACCACGACCGCAACCGGCTGGTAGCCGCCGGCGAGCGGACCGCGCGCCTGGGTAATGTGCGAGTACTGCAGGTCGGCTTCGGTCGAGAAGGTGTCGCTCCAGTCGCTGAACACCTGACCGAGATAGCTCTTCAGGTCGCGATCCTTGAAGTACCAGTTGCTGTTCGGGTTGATGCCCGAGGTGCTGCTGGTCGGGACCGGCTGATGCTCCTTGGTCTCGCTGTAGCGGAACACGGCACGATGGCGGTCGTTGATGTTCCAGTCGACCTTGGCCAGATAGCGCTTGTCGACGAGGTTGTCGAGCGATGCATCGCCGGTCTTCAGACCCAAAGCGGCACCCGTCGATACGGCCGTGTTGTAGTACGCGCTGGTGATGCCCGGAACCGGCGTGGCCGATCCGGTCGCGTCGCCCGGCTGCGCCGTGGCGGCGATGCCGACGCGCTCGCTCTTTTCATAGGCGAGGAAGAAGAACAGCGTGTCCTTGATGATCGGACCGCCGACGTTGAAACCGGCAATCCACTCGTGCTTCCAGCCGCCGTATGGCGTTTCGGGCGCGCCCGGGGCGAGCGAAATCTTGCCCATGAAGTCTTCGTTCGCGGTGCGATACTTGTAGTAGACCTCGCCGTGGAAGTCGTTGGTGCCGCTCTTGGTGACCGCATTGACGTTGGCGCCGACGCAGCCGCGCGTCGACACGTCGAAGTTCGTCGTCGCCAGCTGATACGACTCGATCACGCTCTGCGACACCGGCGAGCCGACGCTCGCCAGGACGTTCGATTCCAGACCAAACGGGTCGCCGGCGTTGACCTGGTCAACGGTGATGCAGTTGTAGCGGAAGTTCTTGCCGTTCGCCGAGATCGCGCCCGCGTCACGGTCGGTGATCGAGATGCGCGGATCGAGGCGCGCGATGTTCTGGAACGATGCGTCCGCGTTGGTGGCGGCTTCAAGCTGGACGCGCGAGATGTTCGTCTGCAGGCCCTTGTTGTCCGCATTGAACACGGCAAGCTGCCCGGCGTTCGCGGTCACGGTCACGCCTTCGAGGCGCGTTTCGGTGCCGGCGGCGGTGTCGGAAAGATTGACCGTCGCGGTCTCGGCCAGATTCAGGAAGACGTTGTTGGCATCGATTTCCTTGATGCCGGTGCCCTGCGCTTCGATATGGTACGGACCGCCGACGCGCAGACCCTGCGCCTGGAAACGGCCGTTCGTATCGGTGGTGGCGTTCGACGTGGTGCCCGAGGGCACGTGCACGATCTTGACCTTCGCGCCTGCAACCGGAGCGCCCTTCGCGTCGAGGACGCGGCCGGTGACGCCCGAGGTGGTGTCCTGCGCGTAGACCACGGCCGACATCGCGAGAGCCGATGCAATGACCCCAGAGAGAATTTTGACCCTGAATCGCATATTCATCATTTTTTTACCCTTCGTTTGCTGACCGTTGCTCTTGATTCCGCCGTGCGTCCAACTGTCCTCCAACCGACAGCGCGCCCCCGTTTATTGCGGAAATGCCCTACCACGCGCGCTGCACGCGGCAGCGCCGAACACATGTTTAACATTAGATTAACGGCACTTTATGACAGTTTCAGCGCGTTTGCCAGTCCTGCAACCATCCTTACAAACCTTAACGGGCTCGCCCGTGGTTTGAATCGATTCAAGCGGTTTGCAGGCGCGTTTCCGGCACAGCGAGATAGCGCGCCCGCTTGCTCTCGCGCAGATGGCCAAGATCGAGGCGCACCAGGCCGTCGACGCAGTTCCCGAACGCCGGATCGGTGCCGAAATCGAGGAAGCGCACCCCCGCCGGCTCGCACAGGTCGACGTAGTGCTTGTACAGCACGGGCACGCTGCTGCCGAGCTCGCCAAGGCGGCGCTTGAGCTCGCGCGCCGCCGCGTCGGCATCGAGATGCTGCCACTCCTGCGCGACCGCGTTGGTGACGGCATGCGGGATGCGGAACGGATTGCGCGAGCGCGCCAGCATCTCGCCGCCACCGAAGTAGCGCGCGTGGTAGGCGACGATCCAGGCGCGCGCGGCCGCCGGCAGGGCGGCGCTGATCGACACCGGCCCAAACAGATAGCGCGTCTGCGGATGCTGGCGCAGATAGGCGCCGATGCCCTGCCACAGATAGTCGAGGCTGCGCGAATTCCAGTAAGCGGGCTGGATGAAGCTACGCCCGAGTTCGACCCCCTGCTCGATGAATTCGCGCGCCGCCGGCGCGTAGTCGAACAGCGTCGCCGAGTACAGACCTGCCATGCCTTCGCGCGCGAGGATGCGCGCGCCTTCGCCGAGGCGGTACGCGCCGACGATTGCGAGCGCGTGTTCGTCCCACAAGATCAGATGACGGTAATGCGCATCGAAGCGGTCGAGATCGCGGCGCGCGCCGCTGCCCTCGCCGACGCGGCGGAACGCGAGTTCGCGCAGGCGTCCGATCTCGCGCAGCACCGGACAATCCGGTTCGGCGTCGATCAACAGGATGCGCTTGCCGTCGCGCGTCGCGCCGAGCGTTTCGGCGCGGCGCAAGGCCGCACGCACCGCGAGCGGCGATTCCGGATGCGCGATCGCGCGCGAGGTCGCGAACGCGCCGGGGCGCCGACGTTCAAGTTGATACACATGCCGGCTCATCGCCTGCGCGACACGCTCGGGCGATTGCTTGGCGAGTTCCGACGCCGGCACGCTTTCGCCGACCGACATGCCGAGCTGGGTATGACTGGCGCCGAACATCTCGCGCGCGAGCAGCAGCGAAGACAACGGCTTGGCCAGCATCGACATGCCGTAGAACGCAGGCGAATTGTGCGCGGCGATATGCACCGGCAGCACGGCTGCGTCCATGCGCCGCGCCAGCTTCACAAACCCGGGCGACCAGCGCGCGTCGCGCACACCGCGCGCGCTTAGCCGTGAAACCTCGCCCGCCGGAAACACGATCAGGGCCTGTTCCTGCTGCAGCGCGCGATAGGCCTCGCGCATGCGCGTCGCGCCGCTGCCGAACACCGTCACCGGCAGCAGCAGGCTCGCGATCGGTTCAAGCTGCGCGAGCACGTCGTTGGCGAGAATGCGCACGTCGCGGCGCACGCTGCCGATCAGATGCAGGAGCGCGAGCGCATCGAAAGCGCCGAGCGGATGATTGGCAACGATGACGAGGCGTCCCTCGGCCGGAATATTGTCGCGATCGGTGTTGGCGATGCGATAGCCGACCTGGAAGCGCTCGAGCGCGCGCTCGATGAAATCGAAGCCCGACTGCGGCGCCAGTTCGGCCAGCGTGCGGTTGATGCGGTCCTCGCACGCGACCTTGCGCAGCAGGTCGATGACCGGTTGCGAAAAACTGCGCGCGCGGCCTTCGGCGAGGCGCGGGAATTTCTCGAAGAAGCTGCGTTCGACGCTGATCATGCGACTACCCCTACCCCGGGAGGTAGTCACGCTAGCGGCGCTTTGTTACATCCACGCTTCAATGCCCATGGGCGCGGCCAGAGTTTCCTTCAATGTTTGAGGTAGGCGGCCACACCATCGAGAAACATCTGCACCGACAGCGCGACGAGCAGCATGCCGACGAGGCGTTCGATCGCGGTCAGCACACTCTGCCCGAGCCAGCGGAACAGGAAGGTCGACGACAACAGGATGGCCGCGGTGGCGAACCAGGCGCAGAACAAGGCGATGCTCCAGTCCGCGGTGCGGCCCGGCGCGGAATTCGTCATGAGCATCAACGCCGCCATCGCCGACGGCCCCGCCACGCCGGGAATCGCCATCGGCACGATGAAAGGTTCCGCGTCCTCCGAGCCACCGAAAACCCCGCCCTCGGCAGGCGGGAATACCATTTTCACGCCGATCAGAAACAGCACGATGCCGCCGGCGATGCTGATCGACTCAGGCCGCAATTGCAGCGCCTTGAGCACGAAGCCGCCGCTGAACAGGATCGCAAACAATGCAACCAGCGCGATCAGCAGCTCGCGCACCAGCACGAGGATCCTGCGTTCGGGCTTTACGTTCCTGAGCAGGCCCAGGAATACCGGCACGTTGCCGAGCGGATCGAGGATCAGGAACAGCAGCACACCGGCGGAAAAAGTGCTGATGCTGGTGTCCATGATCCCCCCAAGTTTCTGGCGTGCTTGAAGCCCCATCCCTCGACACGCTTTCTGTCAGGGAGACGGAGATTTTTTGTTCAGCGCAGGTCGAGCACCTTGCCACGCGCGGCGCCACCTTCGGCGCCGAGCAGATATATCACGGCGTCCGCGGCATGCGACGCATCCGGCAGTGCGAGCGTATTCTCGCCGAAGTAGGCATTGCGACGCAGCGTACTGCGCATCGGCGCGGGCAGCAGCGTGTGCACGCGCAGTGGCGAGGACTCGGATTCCTCGTGCAGGATCGATGCGAGGCCCGCAAGCGCGAACTTGCCGACGCCGTACGCGCCCCAGAAAGCCTTGCCCATTCGCGCGGGATCGTCGAGCACGAATACGACGCTCGACGGCGTCTTCTGCGCGGCGGAAGCTTCGATGCCGCTCGCGCGCGCGAGCAGTTCCGCGCAGGCCTGGATCAATGCGAACGGCGCGTTCACGTTGACCTGCATCGCGCGCAGCCAGTCTGCCGGCTTGGTCGTGCTCAGCGCCTGCAGCGCTTCGAAATGCGCCGCAGCGAACACGATGCCGTCGAGGCGGCCATATTCGCGTTCGATCGTCGCGGCGAGATCGGCATAATCCTGCGGCGTCGCGCCGGCAAGGTCGAGCGGATAGATCGACGCGACGCCGGCCTGCACGGCTTCGACCTCGTCGTAGATTTTTTCCAGCGCGCGCACCTTGCGTCCGAGCAGCACGACCTTGGCGCCCGCACGCGCGCAGGCGAGTGCGCTCGCACGCCCGAGTGCGCCGGCGGCGCCGACGATCAGCACGACGCGGTCCTTGAGCGAGTCCGGCGTGGCGGTCCAGTTTGCGGGCAAACGCACCGCGTCGCGCAGCTCCATCACGCGGCTTTCTGCGTCTCTTTGACCATGCGCGCGAGTTCGCCAGACTCGGCGAGTTCGAGCGTGATATCGCAGCCACCGATCAGCTCGCCGTTGATGAAGAGCTGCGGGAAGGTCGGCCAGTTCGAATAGCGTGGCAGATTCGCGCGCACTTCCGGATCTTCGAGCACGTTGACCGAGGCGAACTGCGCGCCGGCGCCCTTGAGCGCCTGCACCGCGCGCGCGGAGAAACCGCACATCGGAAACTGCGGCGTGCCCTTCATGAACAGGACGATCGTGTTGTCCTGCACGGTGTGACGAATGCGTTCTTGAATGTCCACTTTGATGCTCTCTCACTGCGTTCGACTTGGAGTCATGCTCAAACGAACCGATTGACTCGTTATCGTCGGCGTTGAGCTGCGCGCAGCGTCAGCTCCAACGGCGACAGTTAGTCCGGACGCCCGCGTCCGGATTAACTCCTATTATACTGGCTGACCCATTCCCACTGCCAAGGAGACGCCCATGGCGATCGAACTGCCTGCCCTGCCCTACGCGCGCGACGCGCTGGCCCCGCACATCTCGGCCGAAACCCTCGACTATCACTACGGCAAGCATCATCAGGCCTACGTGACCAATCTCAACAACCTGATCAAGGGCACCGAGAACGAGAACCTCGACCTCGTCGCGATCATCAAGAAGTCGCAAGGCGGCGTGTTCAACAATGCCGCGCAAGTGTGGAACCACACCTTCTACTGGAACTCGCTCTCGCCCAAGGGTGGCGGCGATCCTTCCGGCAAGCTCGCCGACGCGATCGTCAAGGCATTCGGCGGCGTCGCGCAGTTCAAGGAAGAATTCACCAAGACCGCGGTCGGTACTTTCGGCTCCGGCTGGGCCTGGCTCGTGCAGCGCGCGGACGGCAGCCTCGGCCTCGTCAGCACCAGCAACGCGGCCACGCCGATTACCGGCACCGACCGACCACTGCTGACCTGCGATGTGTGGGAACACGCCTATTACATCGATTACCGCAATGCACGGCCGAAATACGTCGAGGCGTTCTGGAATCTGGTGAACTGGGAGTTTGCGGCGAGTCAGCTCGCCTGACCGTCCGCCCGCTTTGATTTATTTGCGAAGGCCGCGTAGCGCGGCCTTCGTTTTTTGCATTCGTCGTGCCGCAGGCGTCGATGGAACGCTCAGCCCGTCACTCCCGTAAAAACGGGAATCCATCCTGATCTTTTCTGTTCGCCTCAAAAGCAAAGGCTTCCGTGCCGCTTCGCGGCGCGGGTCACTTTTCTTGCTCGTGCAAGAAAAGTAACCAAAAGAACACGCCCCCGCGCATGACGCTTTTCGGGCTCCTGCCCGAAAAGTCCGCGTCAGCGGCTGGGCTTCGCGGAAGGTACGTCCGTGTACCCCGCGAAGTCGGCGCGTTCCCGCGCCGACCCTACGGGCCTGATCAGCCGCTGCCGCCGCCATGCGAAGGGGCCCAACAGCGACGCGCATCCTGCGCGGCCAAGCAACAGCAAAGAGATTCTTCGCTCCTGCTTCTGCGCGCAGGAGCGCGCTGCTCTTGATTCCGGGGTCCCCATCGCATGGCGGCGTCCGAGGCCGCGATGCGCGAAGCGGCGGCGCGAGGATCGCGCCGATTGCGCGGCTTGCACAGGGACGTGCAATCCGCGCAACACAGGCAGCGGACGCTTCCCGGAGCGCAGGATGCGCGTAGGGCGACATGCGCTGGGGCGTGTTCTCTTTGGTGACTTTCTCTTGCACGAGCAAGAGAAAGTTACCCGCTCGCCCGAAGGGCGAGTGGAAGCCTTGCTTTGAAGAAAAAACTAGAACTGGACTCCAGGCTCGACCTTCAGTCACCCCTGAAAAACGAGACAAGCGCGTCAGCGATCCGCCAGCGCCGCAATCACCGGCGCGACTTGCGCATCGCGCCCAAGCGCGCGCGCGACGCGCGTGAGGCGCTCGCGCATCTCGCCCGCGCTGTCCGCACGCAACGTCGCATGGCCGACCTTGCGCCCCGCGCGCGGGGACTTGCCGTAGTCGTGCCAGTGCGCGCGCGGCTCAGCCAGTATCGCCTGCGCGGCGGGCAGTTCGCCGATCCAGTTGAGCATTACGCTGAGGCCGAGCGCGCTGGTATCGCCGAGTGGCAGGCCGAGCACGGCGCGTATGTGGTTCTCGAATTGGCTGCAGGGCGCGCCTTCGATCGTCCAGTGGCCGGAGTTGTGCACGCGCGGCGCCATCTCGTTGCCGAGCAGATGACCATCCTTGACGAACAGTTCGAGCGCGAACGCGCCGACATAGTCGAGCCGCTCGGCGATCGCGCGCGCATGACGCGTAGCGGGCTCGACCAGCGATTGGGTGTCCGGGGCGGGCGCGAGGCTCGCCGACAAAATTCCATCGGCATGCCAGTTCTGTACAAGTGGATAAGTGGAAAATTCCCCATTGCGTCCGCGCACCGCGATCAGCGACACCTCGCGCTGGAATGCGATCCAGGCTTCGAGGATCAGCGGCACGCCGCCGAGCGCCTGCCACGCCGCATCGGCTTCGCCAGGCGACTTGATGCGGAACTGACCCTTGCCGTCGTAGCCGAGCCGGCGCGTCTTGAGCACCGCCGGATGGCCGATCGCCGCGAGTGCCTTGTCCAGATCGGCACGGCTGTCGACCGCGGCAAATGCCGGCGTATCAATGCCTAGTTCGCGAAACAGGGTCTTCTCGACCAAGCGATCCTGCGTTGTGGCAAGTGCGCGTGGATTCGGAAACACCGCGACGCGTTCGGCCAACCACGCAGCGGTGTCCGCCGGCACGTTCTCGAAATCGAACGTCGCGACATCGATGCGCTGGGCGAAATTTTCGAGCGCGGCGAAATCGCGCCAGTCGGCCTTGAGCAGCGGCGCGACCTGGCTAGCGCAGGCGTCATTCGCGCTATCGACGATCAGGAAGCGCACGCCAAGCGGCGCCCCCGCAAGCGCGAGCATCCGGGCCAGCTGCCCGCCGCCGAGGATGCCGACTGTGCTCATGCCTGGCGCGGATCGGATTTGGCCAGGACCTGCGCGGTTTGGTTCTTGCGAAACGCATCGAGCGCGCGCGCGACCGCGGTGTCCTCGAGCGCGAGCAGGCTCGCGGCAAACAGCGCCGCATTGATCGCGCCGGCCTTGCCGATCGCGAACGTCGCCACCGGGACGCCGGCCGGCATCTGCACGATCGACAGCAGCGAGTCCATGCCGTTCAGCGCATGCGACTGCACCGGTACACCGAGCACGGGCAACGCGGTCTTGGCCGCGAGCATGCCGGGCAGATGTGCGGCGCCGCCCGCGCCGGCGATGATCGTCTTGAGACCGCGTTTCGCGGCCGTCTGCGCATAGTCGAACAGCAAATCGGGCGTGCGATGCGCCGAGACGACCCGTACTTCGTGTGCGACACCGAATTTCTGCAGCGTCAGCGCGGCATGCTCCAGGGTATCCCAGTCCGAGCGTGAGCCCATCACGACTCCGACGAGCGGTTTCGACTCCTTTTTCCTGCGCGAAATCACTGCGGTTTTAGCCATGTTGGCGTGCGGGAGCGTGGCAAAGGCGATATTCTAGGCGCATTCGCCAGCCCTCGCACCGTTCCATGGACAAACGCCTGCTCGACATCCTGTGCTGCCCGGTGACCAAGACGCCGGTGAAACTGCTGAGCCGCACGCAGCTCGACGCACTCAAGCGCGAAATCGCCGGACACGCGGTGAAGACGACGGCCGGCGCGGAAGTACAAACCGCCTTGCAGGCCGGGTTGATCACCACCGATGGCAAGCTGATCTACCGCATCGACGACGATATTCCGGTAATGCTCGGTGACGAGGCGATCGCTACACTCCAGTTTGCGGGGTTTCCTGCTTGAAGACGGCGCGACCGCTGAGTAGGTTCACTTAGTCCGCGTGTCGGGCCGCACACTTTCCGCGGCGGTTACTGCGATGCAGTTCAACGCTTTTTTCTTGCGCTTTAAGCTACGCTAACGCCCGGGGAATCAAAGAGGTGGCCTGCGGCGTACGCAGGGTAGAGGCGTGTGTTCGAGCGACGCATGAGCAGCATCCCCGACAATTCGAATATAGTCTCCTTCAACAGCCGCCTTCCGGCTTCGACGACTCCCCCCGTGAGCGATCGACTCGGCGAACCGCTGCACACGATTCGCGAAATTCTCCTGAAACGTTTCTCGCAGCTCTGCGATGCCATGTTCAACGGCGTCGACGATGCGCTGTTCGATCGCGCCGAAAACACCCAGGCCGGTGCGCAGCAAACCGAATTTTTTGACGGCATGCGCGAAACGCGCAAGAAGCGCCAGCGTGCCGAACGTCTAACGCTCGACCGCATCGGCCAGTTGTTCATCGATTTCGGCCTCGGGCGCATCCAGGCGCCGCAGGCGGCCCCGTCGCGCGAGGCATCGGGCGGGCTGTCCCTGGTCGAGGATGACGATCTCGAGGAAGTGCTCGCAGTCTCGAGCATGGTGACCAAGGCCGAGACGCGTCTGACCGAGCCGCTGAGCGCGCTGTGCCGCCGCTTCTCCGCGCTGCGCGGCGGTGCGGTGGTCGAAAACCCGATCAATCCTGTCGGCCCGGCGCAGCTATGCGATGCGTTCCGCCGCGGCGTCGATCAGCTCGAAGTCAGCGTTTCGGTGCGCCTGATCATCTACAAGCTGTTCGAACGCCATGTGCTGGCCGGGCTCGATCCGGTCTACGACGAAATCAACGCCAAGTTTGTCGAAGCGGGGGTTCTGCCGCAGCTTCGCTATGCAGCTGCGCCATCCGCCGGTCCCCCACCCGCGCAGCGGCGCGGCGACATCATCGACCAGGCCGCGGCGCTTTCGCCCGACCCGGACTACGCCGCATCCGCGCCGAACAACGTCGAAACGGAAATCTACCAGACCCTGCGCTCGCTGCTCTCGATGCGTCACGCCGCCGCTCCGGCAGGCGGAGGTCTGGCGGGTGCCGCGCAGCCGAGCCTCGCACCGACCGAACTGCTTTCCGCGCTGCAGATCCTGCAGAACCAGTCGGTGCAGATGCAAGCGCTCGCAGCGGCGAGCGCCATCCCAAGCGGCGTCGGTGGTGCCGATCTCGGCGCCACCTTGACAGCGAACACCCTGCTGCTCAAGCAGGCGTTGTTCGACGAAACCGACCGCATGCACGTCGGCAGCAAGGCCCGCGCATCGAGCGTCGATGAGGACACGATCGATCTCGTCGGCATGGTGTTCGAATTCATCGTGCAGGACCGCAATCTGCCGTCGGAAATGCAGGCCTTGCTCGCGCGCCTGCAGATTCCCTACCTCAAGGTCGCCCTGCTCGATCGCCACCTGTTCACGCAGAAGTCGCACCCGGCGCGCCAGTTGCTCGACAGCATGGCGCAGGCCTGCATCGGCAAGGCCGAGGGCGGCGAAGTCGACACGGCGCTGCACAACAAGATTCGCGACATCGTCGAAACGATCATGCGCGACTTCGACGACGACGTCGGCCTGATCGAGCGCGCCTACGAGGACTTCAAGCAATTCCAGGACAGCACGCGCCGCCGCGCCGAGCTCGCCGAGAAGCGCACGACCGAAAGCATCCAGGGCCGCGAAAAGCTCGAGCATGCGCGCCGCCTCGCCTCGGGCGAATTGCGCAAGCGCTGCGAGGACCGGGAGCTGCCGCCGCTGGTGCAGAGCCTGCTCGATGGCCCGTTCGCGCAGTTCCTCGTGCAAATCGTCCTGCGTCAGGGCGACAAGTCGGTCGAGTGGAAGCAGGCGCTCGGTTTCTCCGACGCGATAATTTGGGCCACGCTACCCAAGGCCACCGACGCGGATCGCACGCGCCTGAAGAATCTCGCGCCGTCGATGCTCAACTACCTGTTCCAGGCGCTCGGCAAGATCGGCTGGCAGGACGGCGACACGCACGACATGATCGGCGAGTTCGATGCCCTGCTCAAACGCCAGATCGCGCCACCCGTGGCACCGGCCGACATCGACGCAGCAGCCGCCTTTGCGCCGCTCACGCGTGCGCATGCAGTGGCCGCGAAACCGGTCGACGATGCGCCGACGGCGATCGTGGGCAACCTTATCGGCTTGATGCAGAAGAGCGTCCTCAAGCAGGAAGAACCAGAACCCGAGCCTGTCGCGCCGGTAGCGGTGGCAGAAGATCATGTGGCGCAGGTCAAGTCGATGAGCGTCGGCTGCTGGGTCGAGTTCAACAATGCCGAAACGGGCACGAAGGAACGCGCCAAGCTGTCGTGGATCAGCCCGATTAGCTCGAAATACCTGTTCGTCGACCGCAAGGGACTCAAGGTCGCCGACAAGACCATTGCGGATCTCGCCGCGATGTTCGCCGACGGTCGCATCGTCCAGCTCGACGACAGCATGCCGCTGTTCGATCGCGCACTGACGGCCGTGGTGGAACGCCTCAAAGCGGTACAGCCGCAGCCGGCATAAGCGCTCTCTGCGGGCTTGCGCGCGTAGCGCAAGTTTGCAACGCTGCGCGCCTCGCAGCTGATCGGAGCTTTCCCGTGGATGTACTCGCGCCTCCCGCGCCGAATGTGATCGCACGCGACGTCGAGCGCGCGCTCACCGAAGACTTCGGCAGCGGCGACGCCACCGCGGACCTGCTGCCTGCCGAGGCACAGGCGCGCGCGCGCGTGATCACGCGCGAAGACGCGGTGCTCGCCGGCATGGCCTGGTTCAACGCCTGCTTTCTCGCACGCGATGCACGCGTGGAAATTCTCTGGAACGCGCGCGACGGCGAGCGCGTCGCGGCGAACGCGACGCTATGCACGCTACGCGGCAACGCGCGCGCGCTGGTCGGCGCGGAACGCGCGGCGTTGAATTTCCTGCAGACCCTGTCGGGCACCGCGACGGTCACCGCGCAATACGTCGACGCGGTGCGCGGCACGCGCACGAAAATTCTCGACACGCGCAAGACCCTGCCTGGACTGCGCCTCGCGCAGAAATACGCGGTGCGCTGCGGCGGCGGCTCGAATCACCGCATCGGCCTCTTCGATGCGGTCCTGATCAAGGAAAACCATATCGCCGCGGCCGGCTCGCTCGGCGCGGCCGTGCGCGCGGCGCGCGCGGCGCATCCGCAGTTGTTGCTCGAAGTCGAAGTCGAGAACTTCGCCGAGCTCGACGACGCGCTCGGCGCCGGCGTCGACCGCATCATGCTCGACGAATTCAGCCACGACGATCTGCGCCGCGCGGTCGCGCATGTCGCGGGCCGCGTGCCGCTCGAGGTTTCCGGCGGCGTCGGCCTCGAGCGCGTACGTGCGATCGCCGAAACCGGCGTCGATTTCATCTCGGTCGGTGCGCTGACCAAGCACGTGCGAGCCGTCGATCTCTCGATGCGCGTGGAGATGAACTGACCTTTTGATTTTTAAAAAAGATGCAGCTTCCAGGCGACGATCGCCAGCCCCGCCAGTGCGATCAATCCGGCCGCGATCCAGATCCCGGCTGACGAGCTTTTTGCGGGCGCAGGCGGCGCGATCACCCTGGTATCGGATTCGCTGCCCGGCGCGAGCAACTGGAAGCGCACCACGTCCATGCGCAGTTCGCCGCCGGCCTTGAGCAAGGTCGGCCCGGCCACGCGCTGATCGTTGACATAGGTGCCGTTGGCCGAGCCCATGTCCTCGACCATCACGCCTTCCGGCACGAGCTGCAGGCGCGCGTGATTGCGCGAAATTTCCTCGCTCGCGATGCAGATGTCGCAGTCGCTCGCGCGTCCGACCGTCATGCTGGCGTGCACAGGAAAAGCCTTGCCGAAGGTCGCGCCCGAGACACCGCGCAGCACGAACTTCGGCAGCGCCATGCGCACGCGCGTCGCGCCGCTTTCGTCGGCGCGTGCCACGGGCGCCGACGCGGCCGCCTTGCGTTCGCTCGCGACGGCGCGGCAGGCCACACCGGCCATCATCAGCAGATCGCCGCCCTTGATCTCGGTCGCCGCAGCAATTGGCTTGCTGTTGAGCAGCGTAGGTGCGCTCATCGCGAGCGGCGCCACGCTGACGCGTTCGCCCTGCGCGGTGATTTCACAGTGCCGTGGCGCGATGCCTTGCGCATTGAGCACGATCTGGCACGCCGGACTGCTGCCGACCACCCAGGTGCCGTCGGTCAAATCCACTGCCGCGTGTTCGCCTTTTGGAAAAAACAATTTCATCTCGCACCCTCGCTAAAAAGTAATCTTTATGGAACCGCTGAACAAGCGTCGCGAGCGAAGGCAGGTTGTGCAACGCCGGAGCGCAGGAACCGGAGTGTACAGTCGAGTACATGAGGATTCCGAGCACCGCCGGCGCGCAACATGCCGAGCGCAGTAGCTTGTTCAGGGGTTCCCGATATCGCGTGCGACTCTGAATCCTACGGTATTCAGGCCCACGTCGTTGCTGAAATTATCGCTGGCGGCATCCTTCGCCGCATTCGCCCAGGAACGTCCCTTGGCCAGATGGTCGCGGCAGGCGGCGCTCGCCGCGGCGCCGTTGCCGCAAGCGTTGACCCACAGGCGCACATTGCTGCCCGCCTCGAAGCGCCCCGCAGGTGCCGTCGCGGCGAAACCGTCGTCGCAACTCGCGCCATCCTTGCTGTCGAATTTCTTGTTGAACGATGCATCGGCGAGATTCGCATTGCAATCGCTGGCGCGACTCGCGATCTGATCGAACTCGCCCGCGCCGAGCAGACGGTAGCGCTTGCCGGTCTCGCGCGCGAGCCATTGCGCATAGGCCGCGGCTTCCGCCCAGCTCACGCAAACGACCGGGTGGCTGTCGTCCTGCTCGAAACCCGGATTCTGCCAGGTGCGATCGCGCCCGGAACGGAAAATCGACTCGCGATCGCGGCAGGCCGGATCGCGTCCGCCGAACTGCGCACTGCCGGCCGCCGCCCAGAAACGGCGGAATTCGCCACGCGTCACGTCGCGTCGCGCGACCGCAGCGCGCGCGCCTCCGAGCACAACCATTTCCGGTCCCTGCCCCGCGCCGGCCTTGTCGCGAAACGCATAGCCTGCCTCACCGATCATCACGGCCGTCTTGAGCCCTTCGCGCGCGGCGGCATTGTTCGGATCGATCTGCAGCACTTTCTCGTACGCTGCCTTGGCCTCGGCCTTGTTCCACTCTGCCGCGGCGTTGCGCGCCTGCGCGAGCAGCGGCTCGGCGAGTTTGGCGCGGCGCGCGGCGATGTCCTTGCGTACGTCGGCGCCTTCGTCGAGCGTCTTGGCCACATCGTCGGCGCTTGCCAGATTCTGCAGGTAGGCGTTCTGGTCCGCCGTGCCAGCCTTGTCGGCTAGTTCGACGTATTTTTTTGCCACGTCGACGATGCCCTGCTTCGCTGCCTTGCTCTTTGGATCGCGCTTGAGCACGTACTGGAAGAATTCGAGCGCGTTGTTGCCGCGCGGCTGGGTCAGGCGCTGTTGCGCGAGGTAGACACGGCCGACACGGATGCCTTCGGTCATCGGATCGCCGACCGTCGGCAGCAACGCCGGATCGCCGATCTTCACGAATGCGGCGGCTTCGGCCGCGGCGTCCAGGCTCGCCAGCGCAGTGGCGTCAGTACTCGCGGACTTGGCTGCAGCATCGAGATTCGTGTCCGACTGCGGCGCCGAAGTTGGCGCCGTCGTCGCGACATCGACAGCGGGATTCGCAGCAGGTGCGGCTGCGGTAGATGTGGATGTCGACGCTGTCGATGTCGCGCTATCCGGCGCGGCAGGCGTACTCTGCACGGGCGGTGGCGGGGCTGGCGCGGCTACGACAGGCGCCGGCGCGGGCGCGGGCGAACTGATCGCAACGCGCGGCGGCTTGGCTGGCGTCGCGCGTTGTCTGCCGAATTGCCAGTACGCGGCAAGCCCGACGACTATAGCGACGCCCGCGGCAGCTACGGCCAGCGGCAACCAACGCGGGGTGGCGCGCGGCGCCCCTGGAGTCGGTCCCTGGGGT
>CAZDWH010000048.1:0-17439 GCA_964509025.1 uncultured Rhodanobacteraceae bacterium | reverse complement strand
GCGAAATCGCCGAGGGTACTTTTGCCAAAATTATAATAATCGCTGCGCTTCTTCAGGTTGGCGTAGATATGCTCGGGATCGCTGTCGCTCCAGTCGCTGAGCAGGATCACATGCTCGCGATCGGCCTTGAAGCGCGGCTGGCGCGGTTCGATCACGATCGCGCCATAGAGTCCGGTCTGTTCCTGGAAGCGCGAGTGACTGTGATACCAGTAGGTGCCGGCCTGATTGACCTTGAAGCGATAGGTATAGCTGCCGTTAGGTGGGATGCCCATGAAGGACAGGCCCGGCACGCCATCCATATCCGCCGGCAGCACGATGCCGTGCCAGTGGATCGAACTCGTCGTCGGCAGCGTATTGCGCACGCGCAGCGTGACCGTGTCGCCCTCGCGCCAACGCAGCGTCGGCGCGGGTAGGCTACCGTTGACGACAGTGGCCGTGCGCGAGGCACCGGTAAAATTGACTCGGGCTGCGCCAATGCTCAGGTCGAATTCCGTGCCCGACAGCACCGGCACTTGCACGGCGGCGCCCTGCTCTGCTGCACGCGCTGACGCCGGCCGCAACAAACCCGCGCTCACCGCGATGCCTCCAAGCGTCAGGCCTTCGACAAAGCGTCGCCGCGAAGGCAACGCCAGGCGCTCCGACAGCGAGTTCGCATACATGAAACGCTTCGCTGGATCGTCGTGCATCAATGACATTTCTTCATATTGCGCGACAGCAACCAGCGGTTCACCGGCCAGGCCGCGAGAAAACCGGCGATCGACGCGAAGCCTAGCGCAATCCAGTAGCGCGTGACGAACAAGCTCTTCACCGCCATGCCGCCCATCTGCCAATCGACGAAGTTCATGGCGATTTCCATCACGCCGATCGAGACAGCCTCGCCCACGAACACCGTGCGCAAAGCAGCGCCAAAGTGCATGCCACGGCGCAGCAGCGGCCACAACGTAAGGCCGAAACCGCTCAAGTACGCCAGCACGGTTGCCAGGATCATCGTGGTCATCGGCGGCAAGGCCAAGCCTACACCGATCGCCAGACCCAGCCATTCGCCGATCAGGCAGCCGCTGAGGCAGTGCAATGTGACGCTGGCAGCGCCTTTCCAACCGACCGAGTCGGCGTGATGCTGATGTGCGTCGTGCCGCGCATACGTCTCTGCGTGGCAGCAAGCCGCCGAAGTTTGTGGCGGTGCATGATGATCATGCAAGGTGGCGTTCATGACTTGTCCTCATGACTGAGCGATAGAAGGATCGGACACTGGCCCGGTTCGCCATGCCCGGGACAGGCGGCGATGAGTTTTTTCAGACCGGATTGCACACGGCGCAGCTCGGCAAGCTTGCGCTCGACGTCCGAGAGTTTGGCGCGCGCCTTGTCCTTGACGCCGCGCACGCCGCGTTCGCGGTCGGCCGACAGCGCCAGCAGCTCGGCGATTTCATCGAGGGTGAAGCCGAGATGCTTGGCGCGGCGGATGAAGCGCAGTCGCGCCACCATATCCGGCGCATAAACGCGATACCCGGATACAAGACGCTGCGGTTCGGGAAGCAGTCCAGCGCGCTCGTAATAGCGGATCGTGTCGATCGCTGCGCCGCTTTGCTGCGCCAGCTTGCCGATGCTCAGTCCGTCCGACTTGTGTGCTTGTGTTCGCATGAGCACAGCTTAAACCCTGGAGTAAGGTCCAGAGTCAAGCCCTGAGTGCGCGGCGTCGATCGCATCCGGGCCACCCGAGCTTCGATATCCGTTTACTATAGCCGCATGAATTACCGCCACGCCTTCCACGCCGGCAATTTCGCCGACGTGTTCAAGCACGCGATCCTGATCGGCCTCCTCGACGCACTCAAGGCGAAGCCGACGCCGTTCTGCTATGTCGACACGCATGCCGGCGCGGGCAGTTATGACTTGCGCGGCCTCGAACCGAACAAGACCGGCGAATTCGTCGATGGCGTACAACGCCTGCTCGTGGCGGACGCCTTGCCGGCGTCGCTGCGGCCCTACTTCGACCTGCTGCGCACACTCAATGCGGACGATGCGCAGGGTCATCTGCATCTGTATCCCGGCTCGCCGCTGATCGCGCACACCCTGCTGCGCAATTCGGACCGCGCGGTGCTATGCGAGGTGCAGGACGACGAGGTCGCCTCGCTGAAAAAACTGTTCGCCCAAGATGCGCGCGTCGGCGTGCACCAGCGCGATGGCTATGCCGCACTCGCCGCCTTGCTGCCCCCGAAGGAGCGCCGCGGTCTGGTGCTGATCGATCCGCCGTTCGAGGCGCAGCGCGATGAATTCCGCGCGATCGAATCCGCGATCAAGAGCGCCTACGCGCGCTGGCCGACCGGCATCTACGCGGTCTGGTATCCGATCAAGCAGCACGAGCACGTGCTGCCGTTTTATCGCTGGTTCGCACGCCACCACGTGAAGAAGACGCTGATGGCGGAGCTGCTGCTGCAACCCGCCGACTCGCCGCTGCGTCTCAACGGCTGCGGCATGGTGGTCGTGAATGCGCCGTGGCAGTTCGAGCGCTGGCTCGAAACGCTGCTGCCCGATCTTGCGCGCGTGCTCGCACGCGAGGTACCGGCGCAATGGCGCGTCGAGTGGCTCGCAGGAGAGCAAGTTTGAAAATCCTCGTCACCGGCTCCAGCGGTCACCTCGGCGAAGCACTGATGCGCACACTACGCGCGTCGGAACATGAAGCCATCGGCATCGACATCGCCACTTCGCCGTGGACCGACATCGTCGGCACCATCGCGGATCGCGCCACGGTCGCACGCTGCATGCGCAATGTCGATGCGGTACTGCACACAGCGACCCTGCACAAGCCGCATGTCGCCACGCACAGCCGGCAGGAATTCGTCGACACGAATATCAGCGGCACGCTGAATCTGCTCGAAGAGGCGAAGGCCGCGAACGTGTGTGCGTTCATTTTCACGAGCACCACGAGCGCCTTCGGACGCGCACTGGTGCCCGCGCCTGGCGAGCCCGCTGCATGGATCGACGAGGAGGTCGTGCCCGTACCGAAGAACATCTACGGCGCAACCAAGACCGCTGGGGAAGATCTGTGCGAGCTTTTCGCCCGGAACTGGAAACTGCCGACGCTGGTCCTGCGCACTTCGCGCTTCTTCCCCGAAGAAGACGATCATCGCGAGCGACGCGAGGCCTATGTCGACGCGAACCTGAAGGCCAACGAATTCCTTTATCGTCGCGTCGATGTCGCCGACATCGTCGATGCGCATCTGCTCGCGATCGAACGCGCACCGACGCTAGGTTTTCGCAAGTACATCATCTCGGCGACGACGCCATTCACGCGCGACGATCTCGCCGAACTGCGCCGCGATGCGCCAGCGGTCGTCGCACACCGCGTGCCTGGCTACGCCGCCGCTTACGCGCACGCTGGCTGGAGAATGCTGCCTTCGATCGACCGCGTCTACGATAATGCGCGCGCACGGCATGAACTCGACTGGCAGCCGAAGTACGACTTCGCGCATGTGATCGCGAGTCTGCGCGCGGGCCGCGATTTCCGCAGTCCGCTCGCTCAGGCGATCGGCTCGAAGGGTTATCACGACGAAGTGTTCGTCGACGGCCCCTTCCCAGTCGAGCATCTGCCGCCTTGAACGCGCGCGGCCAAGACTTTCCTCGCGGGATATCGGGTCGATGACCCTGCCCTGCGTGCTTATCGCCGTCTGCCTCGGCGCCACGGCCGTGCACGTCTTCGCGGAATGGCGCCGCCTGTCGCGCACGCGCGCGATCAGCAAGATCGCCGCAAGCTCCGCATTCGTCCTGCTCGCTTTCGCGCTGGACGCGAGCGCGTCGACTTACGGGTTGCTGATCCTTGTGGCGCTGGCCTTGAGCTGGATCGGCGACGTCCTGCTGCTTTCCTCGCGCGCCGTCCTGTTCCAGGTCGGTATCGCGGCATTCCTGCTCGCGCATCTCGCCTTCGCCGCCGCACTCGCAACGCGCGGGCTCGATGGGCAGACACTGCTGATCGGCGGCGCGTTGATGGCGGCATTCGGATTCGGCGTACTGCGCTGGCTCTGGCCACATCTCACGGCGGACTTCAGGATTCCGGTCGTCGCTTACATCGCGGCCATCATGCTGATGTGCGCACTGGCGATCGCCGCGAGCGTAGCGAACGGCGCATGGCTGCTCGGCGCTGCCGCGCTGATGTTTGCGTTATCGGATATTTCCGTTGCACGCGACCGCTTCGTCAAGGAAGATTTCATCAATCGCTTGTGGGGCTTGCCGTTATATTTCATCGCGCAGATCCTGTTTGCATTGTCTGTCGATGCCGCGCCAGGATGGCTGCGGTTCTGAGCACTTTGGAGGCGCATATGTGCCGCAACATCAAAACCCTGTTCAACTTCGATCCGCCCGCGACCGAAGAGGAAGTGCACGCCTCGGCGCTGCAGTTCGTGCGCAAGCTCAGCGGCTTCAACGCGCCCTCGAAGATCAACGAAGCGGCTTTCAATCTCGCGGTCGAACAGGTGAGCGAAGCCGCGCGCACCTTGATCGCCTCGCTGATCACGCTGGCGCCGCCGAAAAATCGCGAGGAGGAGCGCACGAAGGCACAAGCGGAGGCCGCGAAGCGCTTCGGACGCGACGTCGCGCATTGATCCGCGCAAACACGCGATTGGCACTCGCCATTTGCGCCGAAGCGGTTTTTGCCTTCGTCGATCGGGAAGCCGAACATGGGTGCATGATCGACGCCACCACGCTCAACGCCCTCGCCGATTTTCCGCGCCAGCTCGAAGCGCACTACGCGGCGATCCCCGCGCCGTTCAAGCACTGGACGCCGGCGACCTGGGACACCGTGCCGAGCGAACCGTTCACCGCGATCGAACAGATCTGCCATGTGCGCGATATCGAGATCGACGGTTATCACCTGCGTTTCCGCCGCACGCTAGACGAATCCAATCCGACCCTGCCCGGCGTCGACGGCTTCGCGCTCGTGCATGAGCGCGCGTATGCGACGGCGGATGCCAACGAGGTGTTCGCCGCGTTTCGCCACGCGCGTTCGCAAACGGTGCAGCTATTGAGCGGGCTGGGCAATGCCGAACTCGCCCGCCCGGCCTTCTTCGAGGACTACGGCCCGACCACGCTGCGCGGACTCGTGCATTACCTGTGCAGCCACGACCAGCAGCATCTGGCCGGGCTGCAATGGCTGCGTGGCAAGATCGAGGGGCGTCCAATCCACTGAGGGAGGTCCGAAAAAATCCATCCTGCACTTGTCAGCCCGCGTCGAACCCGGTGCACGCCCGGGGTCGACTACGCCGGATCAAGCACTTGCGCGCTTTTTCGTGAAATCTGTTATGCTGCCGTTACTGACCCTGCCGGGTTCTGCCTAAGTAATCCATGTCGTCGATCGCCAGATCCGACCCTCATCGCTTCCTCTAAGCACACTTCCCTGCACATCAGTAGAACGCGGCCATCCATGCCGGACGGCTCGCATATCATTGTTTTTTGGAGTTTTTTCATCATGTCAGATCGTCAAATCGGCACCGTCAAATGGTTCAACGATGCCAAGGGCTTCGGATTCATCAGCCGTGAAAATGGCCCGGATGTGTTCGTGCATTTCCGCGCCATCACTGGCTCGGGCTTCCGCACCCTGCAGGAAGGCCAGAAGGTCAGCTTCGAAGTGACCCAGGGCCAGAAGGGCCTGCAGGCCTGAAACGTCAGCGCCGCCCAAGCTCGCAGGCACCGCGGCGCGTGAGCGATGAGCTCCGCGCCGCGTATTAAGCAAGTGTACTGAGCGACGACGCATGCCGCCGGCGCACGCATGCTGCTGTGCGCGATCGTTCAGAAGGAGAAACGCATGTTGACGTTAATGGTGCGGGGTCTCCCGTCGTCGATGACCGAGTCGTCGCTGGAAAAACTGTTTGCCGCACACGGCCGCGTATTCGGCCTCAGCCTGGCCAAGGACCTGTTCAGCGGCCAATGCAAGGGCTTCGCCCAGCTCAAGATGGAAGGCCACGAGGCGCGAGCCGCGATCAGCGCACTCGACGGCTCGACCCAGGACGGCAAGCCGATCCGCGTCGGCCTGCATGAAGAAAAGCGCCGCGGGCGCCGCTGAGCATCTAACTGCTGTACCCCGTTCGCCCCGAGGTATCGAAGGGCGAACTGTTCCACGAGGTTGCAATGCCTCAACGCCGAATTACGGCGTGTCCTCCGCCGCGACAAGCTTCGCCGGCACCAGACTACGGCCCCGCTGCAGCACACCCCAGTAGTAGAACACGTAATAGCCGATCACCACGCCGAGTATCGCGAGCGTGAGCGGACTGCGCTGGAACGAGGCGAAGGGATCCTGATCCGCCTGCGAGGCCGCATGCATCGCCGGATAGACGGTCAACAGCCGGTAGGCGATGCGGCCGATCAGCAGTACCGACACGGCCGCGCCGATATAGGTGTGCGGCGTATAGAAATTCCCCTGCGCCGTCGCCTCGAACTTGGTGTGCTGCAAGCCGAACCAGCCGAGCGCTGCGCCACCGGCGACGCCGGCGAGCAGCGCGCCGAGCAGATTCATATCGCGCGATGCACCGAACGCGATCAACACAGCGGCAATTGACAGCATCACGATGCGAAACTGCATGCGGCCCGGACGCAACGGCTGGCGTCCGATATTGCGCCGCACGCGGCGATAGATGCTGAAAAGCACCAGCGCGCCGATCAGGATGGGGACGATCAGTTTTTGGTCCATGGAGAATTCCGCGGCGAGATTGTGTTGGATTCTCGCACATACACTGCAACCTGCACTTATCTTTGCCTTGACGTCAAATGAAAGAGCCGCGCAGGATAATTGTTTCAGTTAGCCAACAGGCGCGACCCCATCATGTATCTCTACGACCAACGACCCGGAACCCGTATCGCCGACGCAAGCTCCCCACTCTTACAAGCAATGCGTGAAGCCGAATATGCAGTGCTAGTTGGTCGAAATAACTGCGGAAAATCCTGGTTACTTAAGACACTTACTCAAAATTGGGGACAAACGACTTCATACATCGGCCCAGCTCGATATCAGAACTTCAACTTGTTGGGGTACTACACGCCCAATCGCAATCGACGCAGCGAGCGTTGGAACCAATTCAACAATCAATGGAGTCGACAAACTGAAAACGTCGACAACTCGCCGGTGAACCTGCAGCAAGCGATTGCTGAGCTGTCTGACGCACAACGTCAAAGTCTGGTAGAGATCATCGAAATACTTCTCGGCGTGACGCTGGAGATTCGAAGCACGGTTGACGGCAATTCGATGTCTCAAAAATATATTTCTTGCGGCGGCCACAACATTTCGTTCACCAGCTCAGGCTTTAGGCTAATCGCAACACTGGTAACAAGTCTGCTCGATACAGAATATGACACGTTTCTAATCGATGAGCCTGAGTTGGGTGTTAGCCCCGAAGCCCAAGGTCAGCTTGCCGATTTCCTTTTTGACCGGACGCATCGCGCGAAATACTTTTCGCACATCAGAACTCTTGTCCTCGCAACGCATTCAACGGTGTTCCTGGATCGCAAATGTTTTCGCAACAATTACGTTGTTTCCAAGCAAGGAGACGAAGTTGCTCTATCTCAAGTTCTAACGCCCACAGACTTCAACAATGTTCATTTCTTCTTACTTGGCAACCGTTTCGAGACGCTATATCTTCCTTCGTTGATCGTGCTAGTAGAGGGAAAGTGCGACGATAAATTCATATCACGCGCGCTGGCGCTTCGTTATCCCAAAGCGCAGATCAGCGTGATTTCAGCCAACTCAGACGACCGCATCAAGGAAGTCCTAGCTATCGCGAAGGGGCTCTTCAATGATCTGCAGAAGAGCCCCTATCGCGACCGAATCTTCGTGATTCTCGATTCGGTGCATTCCGCAACATTGCCGGAACAACTTATCCGCATGGGCCTCCCTACGGAGAGCATCATCAAGTGGCCAAAAAACGGAATCGAATACTACTATCCGCCAACGATCGTAGATGCGGTCTTTGGAGCTGGACCGGAGATCACCATTGACGGTGATCGCGTCTCAAGAAACGGGACCACCTATACGAAGGCCGATCTTTCAGAGAAAGTGGTCGCAATGATGGATGCGAATACTCCGATGCATCCTGTATTCGAGGAGAAATTACTTGCGTGTACCGCCACTAAAGCTGGTTAACTCTTTAAGTTCTCCCAAACCAGTTCGTACATGGCGCGCTTTTCGTAGCGTTATACGAATCCCAAAGCCTGATTCACCGATGGCCGCTGCAACCAATTATCCGTCGGATAGACGCAAGTCCCATCCACCGCATGCAGGGTATAGGCATGCCGCGCCTGCGCAGAGCGGTTCGCCTCGGACAGATGCGGGAAGCAGCCGCTGAACACGATCAACGTGCCCGTAGGCACTTCGAGCCACTCGAGTTTGCGCGTATCCCACTCGATACTCGCGTCAAGCGTTTCGGTATCGAGTTGGCCGTCGTGCTGACGGCGGAATAATTTCTTCAAGCCCTTGCGATGTTCACCGGGCAGACCGCCGAGGCAGCCGTTGCCGCGATGCGCATCGTCGATCGCGAACCAGTAACCGATCACCGACATCGGCTCGGTATACAAATAGGTCGAATCCTGGTGGCAGACGACTTCGCCGCCGATACCGGGCTGCTTGAAGATGTACATCGACTGCATCACGCGCGGATCGGCGACGCCGAGACTCGCGCTCACCGCTTGCAGCTCCGCGCCCTTCGAGAACGCCGAGAACACCGGATCGAGATCGTGCATCGCGTGGCCGAGCTTGTTCACCGCGAGCGGCAGCGGATAGGCGAGCCGGCCTTCGGCGTCGAACGCCTCCTCCTCGAAGAACACGCCAATGCCATTGGCCGAGCGCATGAAGTAGTCGCTGTCGGCGTGTTGCGGATTCTTGGTCGAAAAGATCGTGCCCGCGGCCTGCGGTCCGTGTTCGAGCACGAGCCCGTTCGCGCGCGCGCGCAAGGCTTCGCACTCATCGCGCGTCTTGAAGTTCTCGACGATCAGCACGCCATCGCGATGGAAGGCCGCGACCGCGTCGGCGGGCAACGCGCCCGATGGCAGGGTGGTGCAACGATGGGCCATCGATCAGTGTTTCCTGTTTCGTCGGAATGACGAGCCTTAATCCGTCACGTCGGGCTCGAAAAACGACCAGCGTATTTCCGGAAACTGCGCCTTCATCGCGGCTTCGACCGCGTTGATCGCATCGACCACGCCCTTGGTCGACAGGTCGCGGCTCATCTCGGCCTTGACCGCGACCATCACCTCGCTGCCGAGCTGCAGCGTGATGAGGTTGAACACGCGCGCGATTTCCGGGCGTGCGTCTAGGAATTGCAGAATCGCCGCCTTGGTTTCGGGTTCCACACTCTGGCCGATCAGCAGCGCCTTTACCTCGATCGCGACGAACACGGCGACCACGACGAGCAGCGCACCGATCGCCAGCGTGCCGAGCGCATCGAACATCGGGTTGCCGGTGGCAAGCGTCAGCAGCACGGCAGCGAGTGCGATCGCGAGGCCGAGCAAAGCGGCCAGATCCTCGCCGAAGATCACGATCAGCTCGCTCTGTCGGCTGTCGCGGAACCAGCGCCAGAGCGAGCGGCTGCCGCGCGCCTTGTTCACCTCGGTCATGCAGCCCCACATCGAAAAGCTTTCGGCGACGATGCCGAAGCTGAGCACGCCGACGGCGATCCACGGCCACTTCAGCGGCTCGGGGTTGTGCCATTTGTGCACGCCCTCGTAGATCGAAAACGCGCCGCCAACGCTGAACAGCAGCAGCGCCACGAGGAACGACCAGAAATAGATTTCCTTGCCGCGACCAAGCGGATAGTCCGGCGACGGCGGCGCCTTGGCGCCGCGCATGCCGATCAGCAACAGCAGCTGGTTGCCGCAGTCGGCGAGAGAATGCACCGCTTCGGCGAGCATCGCGCCCGAGCCCGAGAGAAACGCCGCGACCGACTTGGACACGAAGATCGCGAAGTTCGCACCGAGCGCGTAGAAGATCGTCTTGAGGGAATCGGCTTTGCCGGACATCGGGTTTATTTCTTTTTGACTTTGGCTGCGGCGCGCGGCTTCGCCGGCGCTTTTGCTTTTGCGACGATTTTCTTCGCCACGGTCTTTTTCGCCGCCGGTGGCGCCGCAGGCGCCACCTCAGCGACCACGCCGCCCAACGCCACCTGCTGCTTCTTCGACAGACCCGATCGCACGAGCTCGTAGGAATGGCGCACGAACTCGCCGATCTTCGCGCGCGCAAAGCGGTCCGGTTCGCTGATCGTCACCCAGAACGCGCGCGCCATGTACGCTGCGGGCGTGATGCCGGGCTGGTCGGTGAGTTCGAGAAAACGCTCGCGATCGACCTTGAACGAAATGCGTTCGCGATGCGGACCGCGCAGGCAGTAGACAGCGAACATCTTGCCGGCGATCGAGAACACCAGATCGTCGTCCCATTTGATGCTGCTGCTGACGCCCGGCCACTCCGCACAGAGTGCTTCGAGTTCATTCGATTTCATCTGATTTTTCTCTACAAATCAATTATTTGCAGAATAATTCACCAAACGCAGGCTGAATGCGGAACGACCGAATTAGGTGGCCTGCTCCAGCCCTGCCGCGCATGATGCGCAGCATGGACACTCTAACAAATCCGTATCGCCTCGCCGAGCGTCGCCGCGCCAGCAGCTATGGCGGCCGTCCGCCACCGCGACGCACGTATGACTCGAGCGCACCGCGCGACGAAGTGTCGGGCGAGCGCTTGAGCGCACGCGACGGCACGCCACTCTTGCTGCGCCCGATTCGCGCCAACGACGTCGAGGCACTGCAGCGCGGCTTCGGTCGCCTGTCGGCGGAGGAAGTGCGCATGCGCTTTCTGCATCCGCTCAACGAGCTGCCCGAACCGTTCGCGCGCGAACTATGCGAACTCGACCCCGCGCGCGCCTGCGCGTGGGTGCTGGCCGGTCCCGATGGCGTCGTATCGCCGGACATCTATGCGGTGGCGCGCGCGCACCTCGATCCGGTGCTCGAACAGGCCGAATTCGCGATCGTGGTCGGCCACCATCTCGCTGGCCAGGGATTCGGCACGCTGCTGATGCATCGCGTGATCGACTCCGCACGCAAGCTCGGCGCGCGCGAACTGTGGGGCGACGTGCTGCTCGAAAACCACGCGATGCTGGCCCTGGCCGAACGTCTGGGCTTCACGCGCCAGACGCAATTGCACAACCCCGGCATCGTGCGCGTCACGCTGGCGCTCTGAACCTCACCGCCGCCACGGCCTGCACCAGGCCAAACTGACGCCGACTGTAAGGTTTGCCGCGACGCGCCGTCGTATCATGCGAGCGTGGGCGCCTTGCCCACGCTTGGGACACGGCGCGACGGGCGCCGCAGGAATCTACCGCTCGCCAAAGCATTCGCGCCGACCGTAGCCGCCGCATCCATGCGGCCCACATGACACGATTGGGAGAATTGCATGAAGCGCTTGATCCGTTTCGCCATCCTCAGCATCGTCTGCAGCACCTCGGGCGCGGCCTTCGCCGCGGATGCCGTCAACGCCGACGCCAAGGCCGCGTATACCGACATCGAAGCAACCTTCGGCGCCGTACCGACGTTCCTGAAAGTGTTTCCACCCGAAGGCATAGCCGGTGCCTGGTCCGAAATGAAGGGGCTGGAACTCAACCCGCACACCGCGCTGTCGAACAAGGAAAAGGAACTGATCGGCCTTGCGGTCGCGGCGCAGATTCCATGCCACTACTGCATCTACTTCCACACCGAAGCTGCCAAGTCCAACGGCGCGACGGATGCGGAAATCCACGAAGCGATCGCAATGGCCGCCGCCACGCGCCACTGGAGCACGGTGCTTAACGGCTCGCAGATAGACATGGCGCAGTTCAAGCAGGAATTCGCGGCGATGATGAAGTTTGCCGGCGACAAGGCCGAGAAGGAAAAAGCCAAGGCGCCGCCGAAGAAGAAGCCATAAGCCCGCGTCGTTGCGCCACTCGCGCGGTGCGATGCCGCGCGGGTGGTACTTCAACTACTTTTGGAGCACCTCGAAAAACCGTAGCGAGCGAAGAGCCGATCCTGTCTAAGATCGGGCGCGTCGCCGGAGCGTAGGAACCGGAGCATACAGTCGAGTATGTGAGGATGACTCGCCGCATCCGCGGCTCGCCCTCCGGGCCATTCGCTGCGCGAATGTTCGCTCTGGCATCCTGCCTTCGCAGTCCGAGCACCGCCGGCGCGCAACATCGAGCGCAGTAGGTTTTTCGAGGTGCTCGGCGATCCGGTAAAATAGCGGGCTAATGACCGAATCGCTGTTGCTCCATCCCCCGCTGCCCGCCGACGTCAAGCAGCGTCGTTTCTGGAACGCCCCGCACGGCAGCGCGCTCGCCCTCGCGATCGCGGCGGCGGCGCGCGCGCACGCCGGCGTACTCGTCGCGGTCACGCGCGATACGCATGCCGCGCACACGCTGGAAACCGACCTGCGCGCCTTCGTCGCCGGCGCCTCGAGCGCGGACGCGGTCGAAGTGCTGCATTTTCCCGACTGGGAAACCCTGCCCTACGACCTGTTTCCGCCGCATCCGGAAATCGTCTCGCAGCGCATCGCCACCTTGTATCGCCTGCCGACCACGCGCCGCGGCGTGCTGATCGTGCCGGCGTCGACACTGATGCAGCGGCTGGCGCCGCGCAGCTTTATCGGCGGATCGAGCCTGGTGCTCGCGCTGAAGCAAACGCTCGACCTCGCGAGCGAGCAGCGTCGCCTCGAAGCGGCGGGCTATCGCAATGTGCCGCAGGTGCTCGAGCCGGGCGAGTTCGCGGTGCGCGGCGCGTTGCTCGACGTGTTTCCCATGGGCAGTGCCGAGCCGTATCGCATCGAGCTGTTCGATCGCGAGATCGAATCGATCCGCACCTTCGATCCGGAAACACAGCGTTCGGCGCACAAGGTCGAACGCGTGAACCTGTTGCCCGCGCGCGAGTTCCCGCTGAACGAGGAATCGACCAAGGCCTTCCGCAACACGCTGCGCGAGCGCTTTCCGATTGATCCGCGCCACTGCCCGATCTATCAGGACCTGAAGGAAGGCGCGACGCCTGCCGGTATCGAGTACTACCTGCCGCTGTTCTTCGAGCGCACCGAAACGCTGTTCGATTATCTCGGCGACGAATCGGTGTTCGTGCTCGCCGATGGTGCGCTCGATTCGACCGAAACGTTCTGGCAGCAAGCGCAGACGCGTTACGACAGCCGCGCGCACGATATCGAACGGCCGATCCTGCCGGTCGCGGAGTTGTATCTCGCGCCGCAGGAATTGCGCGAACGGCTCAATCGCACGCGGCGTGTGGAAGTGGTGGAAAGAGGTACCAACTCGCACGCGGTCGATCTCGGTACGCAGCCGGCGCCACTGCTGCCGCTCAATCAGCGCGGCGAGGAACCCGCGCGCGAGCTCAAGCGCTTCGTCGAAGCCTATCCGGGGCGTGTGCTGATCGCGGCCGATTCGGCCGGAAGACGCGAGGCCTTGATCGAGCAGCTCGGCGCAGCGGGGATCAAGCCGCAGCCGGTCGCTTCGTGGAGCGAATTTTTCAACGCTTTCGGAAGCGACACCCAACGGGCGCGTTTCGAAATCACCGTCGCGGCGCTCGACGACGGCTTTGCGCTGACCGAACCCGCGCTCACCGTCCTGACCGACCGCCAGCTCTACGGCGAACGCGCGCGCATCACACGCCGGCGCACACGCGCGGCGCGCGAGCCCGAGGCAATTCTGCGCGACCTGTCGGAGCTCACGATCGGCGCGCCGATCGTACACGCCGATCACGGCGTCGGCCGCTACCAGGGACTGCTCAAGCTCGACGTCGGCGGCACCGGAGGTGGCGAGTTCCTTTGTATAGAATACGCAAAAGGCGACAAACTATACGTGCCCGTCGCGCAGCTGCACCTGGTGTCACGCTATGCCGGTGCTGCGCCAGAACTCGCACCGCTGCATGCGCTCGGCGGCGACGCCTGGGAAAAAGCCAAACGCAAGGCCGCGCAGAAAGTGCGCGACGTCGCCGCCGAACTGCTCGCGCTGTACGCGCAGCGCGAGGCGCGCCAAGGTTATGCGTTCACCTACGACCGCGGCCTGTACGAACAGTTTGCCGCGTCATTCCCGTTCGAGGAGACGCCGGATCAGCTGCGCGCGATCGAGGCAGTGATCGACGACCTCGCTTCGGGCAAGGCGATGGATCGCGTGGTCTGCGGCGACGTCGGTTTCGGCAAGACCGAGGTCGCGCTGCGCGCGGCGTTTGTCGCCGCGACCGCGGGCAAACAGGTCGCCCTGCTCGCGCCGACTACCCTGCTCGCGCAGCAGCACTACCAGAATTTCCGCGACCGCTACGCCGACTGGCCGGTGCGCGTCGAGGTGATCTCGCGCTTCAAGTCGAAGAAAGAAGCCGACGCCGCGCTGAAGAAACTCGGCGAGGGCCAGATCGACGTGATGATCGGCACGCACAAGCTGCTGCAACCAGACATTCGGTTCAAGGATCTCGGCCTCGTCATCGTCGACGAGGAACAGCGCTTCGGCGTGCGCCAGAAGGAGCAGCTGAAGAAATTGCGCGCCGAAGTCGACCTGCTCACGCTGACCGCGACGCCGATCCCGCGCACGCTCAACATGGCGATGTCGGGGCTGCGCGATCTGTCGATCATCGCGACACCGCCATCGCATCGCCTCGCGGTCAAGACCTTCATCACGCTCTACGACACGGCCACGATCAAGGAAGCGTTCCAGCGCGAACTCGCACGCGGCGGCCAGATCTACTTCTTGCACAACGAAGTCGACACGATCGAAAAGACCGCGCGCGAACTCGCCGAACTGATTCCCGATGCACGCCTGCGCGTCGCGCACGGCCAGATGCCCGAGCGCGAACTCGAACAGGTGATGCTCGACTTTTACCGTCAGCGCTTCAACGTGCTGGTGTGCACGACGATCATCGAATCGGGCATCGACGTGCCGAGCGCCAACACCATCCTGATCAACCGCGCCGATCGCTTCGGCCTGTCGCAGCTGCATCAGCTGCGCGGGCGTGTCGGCCGCTCGCATCATCGCGCCTATGCTTACCTGATCGTGCCGGACAAGCGCAGCATCACGGCCGATGCGGAGAAGCGCCTCGACGCGATCGCTTCGCTCGAAGAACTCGGCGCGGGCTTCACGCTGGCGACGCACGATCTCGAAATCCGCGGCGCGGGCGAACTGCTCGGCGAGGAACAATCGGGGCAGATCGAAGCGGTCGGCTTCAACCTCTATAACGAATTGCTCGAACGTGCGGTGCGCGCGCTCAAGTCCGGCAAGGTGCCCGACTTCGACCTCGTCAACGAGCACGATGCCGAGATCGAATTGCACATCCCGGCGCTGATCCCCGACGACTACCTGCCCGACGTGCACGCGCGCCTGACCCTGTACAAGCGCATCGCGAGCGCGCGCGACGTGCATGGCTTGCGCGAACTGCAGATCGAGATGATCGACCGCTTCGGTCTGCTGCCCGATCCGGTCAAGCATCTGTTCGTCGCGGCCGGACTGAAACTCGCCGCGACCGCGCTCGGCATGAAGAAGCTCGAACTCGGCGAGCGCGGCGGACGCGTGCTGTTCAAGCCGCAGCCGAACGTCGACCCTCTGCGTGTGATCGGGCTGATCCAGAAGCAGCCAAAAGTATACTCACTCGACGGCCAGGACAAATTGAAGATCCGCCTCGAGCTTCCCGGCGCGGCCGAACGCATCGGCGCGGCGCAGACCGTGTTGACCGCGCTTGGTGGGCGCCTCGCCGAATAGCCCGCATACCTCTGCCCGAGCGCGGGCGCCATGTCAAAAACTGCCGCAATTGGGCAGTCCGAGTGAATTCTGGCCGCTCAAGTGCCCCAAATGCTTGATTTTTTCAGCCTTCCGCTGCGGGCATCCGAATAAACTGTGATACAGTTCGCACTCGGGGAATCCCTCAGAGTCGTTGCGGGAATACCCCTACGTTGGCATGAAACCTGCTCGTAATAGACCGGGGCAGCACCTGACCTCAGGATCGAAGCCATCTGACTCCCCAGATAGCACTGATCGTTTCTCCTGACACTACGCGGGGCAGAACCATGAAACGCACTACTCTGATTGCAGCGACCTTTGCGGCTTTGGTGAGCATTTCGGACCTGGCAAGCGCGCAGGTTACCGTGCAGCGCCAGCTCGGCGGCACCTCCAAGCTCGTCGTCAAGCTCGTCTCCGGCCAGGTCGTCGAAGTCAACAAGAATCTCGGCACCTTCAAGATCGCCGCCGGCAAGCAGGCCTACATCTTCACCTACAAGAAACTCGGCCGCACGCCGACGTTCGGTGACGAAGTCAACGTAAGCTACGCCGACAGCGGCGCGAGCGGTCCGATGGACGCGCTCACGATCAAGTCGATCGACTGACAGAACAGGGGTCGATGTGCTGCCGTTAGGGGACGGCGGCGCATCGAGCTTTCTCCGCAGCGGTTAGCTCCGCGCGGCTTGCTGCTCGTTCGTCCCGTGCTGTTTCGTTCGCCGCAATCCGGCGAATTTTTCGTGCCCGACGCGTTCGCGCCGCGCATAAACTTTGCTCACACCTCCGAACCCGCTCGTGATCGATCTCGCCGGTCGCGTCTTGCCGCGCCCGGCGCGAAGACCTTGAAACGACGTGTGCTATCGTCGGCAAACAAATCGATAAAGCCCAAGCTTCCCCCACGCGCAGTCCGCGAGTGTCTCCCGCGATCGACGCGGAGCGCGCCTCGCGACCCGGCTCATGCAGCGAAATACGAATTCCGCTTCAGCGACGCCCCCGCAACCCATCGCCTTGAACCGGCGGCGCTGGACGGCGTGGTTCGCGCTCCCCTTCGCACTGGTCATGGCGGTCTCGGGCATCTGGTCCGCCGTGGCTGTGCATGTCTTGTTGCCGGGGCCGCTCGGCATTGCGCTGGCGCTGCTGAGCCTGCTCCTGTCCTGCAGTCTGGCTATCATGCTGGGCAAAGGTGCGTGGGACAGTCTCGCCGCAGACGGTCCGGCGCTGATCGTGGATGCGCGCGGCATCACCGACCACTTTCATCTCAACGCGTTCCTGCCCTGGAGCGACATCGAATCAGCGAGCATCGACCACGGCGACGGCGACAGCCTGACGCTGACCCTGCGCGCGGGTGCTTCCCTGCCAGACGGCCGGGTCGTGCGGCGAAGTTTTTCGCGCAAGCTGAGGCGAGCCTTCAACGGCGGCGATCTCGCGATTCCGCTCGGCCCCCTGAGCTACCAGCCGCGTCTGCTGCGCAATTCGTTGAAGTATCATCTCGCGCTGATCAAGCGTTAGAGCACAGGAGCACTGCTTTGCAGCGACATGCCAAAGACAAGAATGGAAACGACGTCCTTGTCGGCTCGCGCGTTCGCCTCCTCTCCCTCTCGGGCAATTGGCTTGACGAGCTCCCACCCGACGAAAAGAGCAGCGTCCTTTCCAGGATCGGTGACCTGTTTGAAGGCGAAGAGATCGACGAATA
>CAZDWH010000047.1:0-17734 GCA_964509025.1 uncultured Rhodanobacteraceae bacterium | reverse complement strand
GACTTTCGGCGGTTTGCCGGCCGGTCAGCGGGAGGCCGGCGGGTTCGCAGCCGCGCGGGATGCCCTGCAGGACGTTCGCCGTGGTGTCGACGTCGAGCTTGCCGGTGGCGAAGTAGTCGAGGAAGAACAGGGGCTCGGCGCCGCGCACGAGCACGTCGTTGGCGCACATGGCGACGAGGTCGATGCCGATCGTGTCGTGGCGGCCGAGTTCGCGCGCGAGGATCAGCTTGGTGCCGACGCCGTCGGTGCCCGAAACCAGCACCGGGTCCTTGAAGCGCGTGCCGAGCGCAAACGGCGTGCCGAAACTGCCGAGCGAGGACATCACCTCCGGCCGCATCGTGCGTGCGACGAAGGGTTTGATGCGCTCGACGACTTCATTGCCTGCGTCGATATCGACGCCGGCGGCGCGGTAGGTCAGGGCTTTTTTCTCGGTGGACATGAACGGTGTTGAGCGGGACCGGGCGCAAAGACGGGGCGCAAATGATAGAGTAGCTTGCGGCAGGGAAGAAGGGCTTGATCGTGCGTCTGAATAAATCAATTTGGCTCGCCGCATGGTTTTTTGCGCTGTTCGGCGCGGTTTCCGCTTTCGCCGCGGGCACCTATGCCGGCTCCGCGCCGGTCGAATCGCAGTCCGATGCCGACCGTGCGCCGGCGTTGCGCGCGGCCTTCGGCCAGGTCGTCGGCAAGCTCGGCGGCAATTCCGCGCTGCTGGCGCGTCCCGACGTGGCGCGCGCGCTCGGAAGGGCGGACCGCTATATGCAGTCCTACGGCTACGAAACCGGCGGCGATCCGCCACATCTGCAGCTCGTAGTGCAGTTCGACCGTGCCGGCGTCGATGCGCTGTTGCACGATCTTGGCCTCGACGCGCCCGAAGCGGTGGCGCCGGCCGCAGCGTCGCCGACCGCAGGGGCGCCTGATGCAAATGCGTCGAACGCCGCGCCCGTGGTCGCGCCGGGCGGCGTGCGCCTGTGGATTACCGGCCTGCGCTCGGCCGAAGACTACGCGCGTCTGGTCGGTGCGCTTGCGGGCAACGAGCAGGTGCGCGCGTTGCACCTCGAACAGGCGCACGGCAATACGCTGCAGGTGAGAATCGACGCGCGCGGGTCGCTGCAGGCCCTGCTCGAGGCGCTGGCGGCGACGCGGCTCGCGCATGTGAGCAATGCGCATCCGCCGGTCGCCAGTGTCGATGCCTTGCTGGATTTCGAGCCGTAAGCGACGCGCGATGAGTGGCCCCGCGCATCCCCCTGTGCGAGACGCCGCGTCGCCGTGGCGTCACCTGCCTAATGCGATCACCATTGCGCGCATCGCCCTCGTGCTGCCGCTCGTGGCCAGCATCGCGCAGCAGGAGTTCAACGCGGCGCTGATCCTCGTGGTCATCGCGGGCGTCAGCGACGCGCTCGACGGACTGTTGGCCAAGCGTTTCGGCTGGCAGAGCTGGCTCGGCGGCGTGCTCGACCCGATCGCGGACAAAATCCTGCTGATCGCCTGTTTCGTCTCGCTCTACGTCGCCGGCGTGATGCCGCTGTGGATGATGGCGCTCGCGCTGGCGCGCGATGCGGTGATCCTCGCCGGCGCCGTGACTTATCACTTCGTGGTTGGGCGCTTCACGCCGCAGCCGTTGACCGTTTCGAAGATCACCACGGTGCTGCAGATCGTGCTCGTGGTCGCGCTGCTGGTCGACCGCACGAGCTGGTTCGAACTGCCGCACGCATTGCTGCAGGCGTTGATCTGGCTGACCGCGCTTGCGACCGTCGCGAGCGGCGTGCAGTACGTGCGCGTGTGGTCGCACAAGGCGCGCGAAGTCTGGGCGCAGAGGAAGCATCGATGAGGGCGTGGCGATGAGGGCATGGCGATGAACGAGATGGCACATCTGCGCTGGCAGCTGCTTGCGCTTGCGGTGCTCGTCGCCGCGGCGCTGTATTCCCTCGCGCCGGTGCTGACGCCGTTCGCGGTCGCCGGCATGTTCGCCTATCTGTTCGATCCGCCGACCCATCGCCTCGTGCGCCTGGGCCTGTCGCGCAATCTCGCGGTGTGCATCGTGTTCGCCCTGCTCGCGCTGCTGCTCGTCGTCGTGCTGCTGTTGCTGCTGCCGTATCTCTCGCGCCAGATCGCGACCTTCATCCGCCAGCTGCCGACCTGGTTCGCCTGGGTACAGAGCGTGGCCGTGCCTTGGATCAATCAGCGTTTCGATGTCGGCCTCGAAATGCCCGACACCCAAAGCTTCATCGCTGTGCTGCAGGACCACTGGAAGGAAGCCGGCGGCTTCGCGACGGCCCTCGTCGCGGGGGTATCCAAGTCCGGCCTCGCGCTGATCTCGTGGGTCACGCGTCTGGTGGTCGTGCCGGTCGCGTTCTTCTACCTGCTGCGCGACTGGCATGTGCTGATGGATCGCGTGCATGAACTGCTGCCGCGTTCGATCGAGCCGGTCGTGTCGAAGCTTGCGCGCGAATCCGACGAGACGCTCGGCGCCTTCGTGCGCGGCCAGTTGCTCGTGATGATCGTGCTCGGCGCGATCTACGCGATCGGACTGTGGGCGGTCGGTATCGATGTCGGTCCGCTGATCGGTGTGATCGCGGGACTGATCAGTTTCGTGCCGTATCTCGGCAGCATCGTCGGCATCGGCATGGGCATCATCGCGGCGCTGGTGCAATACGGCGACTGGTTGCATCTGGCGCTGGTCATCGGCGTGTTCGTGACCGGGCAATTGCTCGAGGGTTATGTGCTGGTGCCGCGCCTGGTCGGCGAACGCATCGGCCTGCATCCGCTCGCGGTCATCTTCGCCGTGCTCGCCGGCGGCGAGCTGTTCGGCTTTCTTGGCGTGCTGCTCGCGCTGCCCACGGCATCGGTACTGGTCGTCGTGCTGCGCTACGTGCACGAACGCTATCGTGCGAGCTCGCTTTACGCGACGCACGCGCATGAGCTCGATGCCGCGCACGTGCCGCCGCCGCAGATCATCGTGCCCGACTCTGTCAGCGAATCGACGGCAGGCGAGCCGCAAAAACCGCGCGCACCGCGCAACGACGCATGAAGCCCGATCAATTGCCGCTTGCGATGCGCTGGCCGGCGCTGCAGCGTTTTGACACGTTTTTTCCCGGCGCGGCGAACGCGGTCGTGCTCGATCTCGCGCAGCGCGCCGCGCGCGATGCGTCGTCGTCGTGGGTGTATCTGTGCGGTCCGCGTGGCAGCGGCAAGACGCACCTGCTGATCGCGGCCTGCGCCGCGGCGACTGCGCATGAGCGCAGCGCGCAATACGTCTCGTTGCGCGTGCGCGCGGATGCGTCGCGCATCGCCGCACTCGGCGGCAGTGACCTGCTTGCGCTCGACGACGTCGATGCGGTGGCAGGCGATGCCGATGCAGAACGCGCGCTGTTCGACCTGTACAACCGTTGCAAAGTGGAAAAGTGTACGTTGTTGTTCTCGGCGCCGGCTGCGCCGACGCAGATCGGTATCGCGCTGCCCGATCTGGTCTCACGCCTCGCCGCCTGCACGCAGGCTCCGCTCAGGCCGCTCGACGATGCTGAACGGCGGGAAGTGCTGCGCACGCGCGCGCAGGCGCGCGGGATCGAGCTCGACGATGCGGCGCTGGACTGGCTGTTCGCGCGCGCGCAACGCGACCTGGCGAGTCTCGCGGCGTTGCTCGATCAGCTCGACCGCGCTTCGCTCGCGGCGAAGCGGCGCATTACCGTGCCGTTTTTGCGAAGTTTTTTCGAGATGTCATTTCAGCCGTCCTCCTGACGGCAAAGACTAAACCGGCATCCTGCCGGACTTTTCGACAAGCAAAAAAAAAACGGGTGAGCCTTGCGGCCCACCCGTTGACTTGCTGCCTCAAGGCTTGCGGCTATTGCGCGGTGAAGGTGACGTCGTCGATCACGAACGAGGTCTGTTTCTGGCTGTCCTCGACGCCGCTGAACTTGATCGTCCGGGTCAACGCTCCCGTGACGTCGACGTTGTACGAGTGCACTTGATAGCCGGTCGCGGCATCCAGGTTCGAGAATGTCGCCACCGTGCTCGTGCCCACCGTCACCGTCAGCTTGTCGTAGGCCGTGGTCGTCGAGGTTTCGGCCGTGTCGACGTGCAGGTAGAACGTCAGCGTGCCGGTGGTTGCGCCCGACGGGATGTTGACGGTCTGCGACAGCGTATCGGTAGTCGCCGCGCCGTAGCCATCGAGCCAGGCGAAGCCGGATCCCGCGTGCGCGCTCTCGCCCGTGCAGCCGGTGGCACAGATTACACCTGTCGAACCCGTCCACGACGCGGTGCTCTCGAAGCCCGTGTTGGCGAGCAACTGCGTCGAACTCGGTGCGGTCGCCGTCACCGATGCGCTCTTCGAGCTGGTCGTGCCGTTCACGCTATCGGTCACCGTCTCGGTAACCGTGTAGGTGCCGGCCGCCGCATAGGTGTGGCTCGGGCTCGTCGCCGTCGAGGTACCGCCGTCGCCGAAGGTCCACGAGTGCGAACCGATCGTGCCGCCCGCATCGGTGGAGCTGTCGGTACAGGTCGCGGTCAGGCTGCTCATCGTGCAGCTGAAGTTCGCTGTCGGCGTGCCGCCCGATCCCGGCGCGGTGTAGCTACCCTTCAGCGTGACGCCCGAGTAGGCGGCGTAAGCGTTGACCATGACGTAGTACGTGCCGGCTTGCGCCGTAGTGATCGGGCAAGACTCCGCGTTGCCGGTGACGTATGGACGGCAGTCGTAGGTCGATGTCGTCGGCGCCGAGCCGAACTTGACGTACATATCCGCATCGCCGGTACCACCCGACATCGAGAACACGAGATTGGTCGCGCCCGCCGGTACTGCCATCGTCCAGTTCTGCTGATGGCCGGCAGTTGCGTCATCGATCGTGATGCCGACACCGTTCTGCAGCACGTTGCTGCCGGTGGTGTTGCTGACCGAGAACGCCACCGTGCTGCTCGTGCCGACGTTGCCGGCGGCGTCGTAGGCTTTCGCGACGAGGTTGTGGCTGCCGTTGGCGAGCGTGGTTGAATCGACCGTGGTCGAATACGGCGAGGTCGTGTCGGTCGCGTTGAGCGTGCCGTCGATATAGAACTCGACCTTGGTCACGCCGACGTTGTCGCTCGCGGTAGCCGACAGCGTGATCGTACCGCTCGTGCCTGACTCCGAGGCGCTGACGGTCGGCGGTGTCGTGTCCGGTGTCGAGTTGCTGACGCTGAACGCTACCGTCGAACTCGTGCCGATATTGCCGGCCGCGTCGTAGGCCTTCGCGACGAGGTTATGGCTGCCGTTGGCGAGCGTGGTCGAATCCATCGTCGCTGAGTACGGCGACGTGGTGTCGGTATTGACGAGCGAATTGTCAACGTAGAACTCGACCTTGCTCACGCCGACGTTGTCGCTGGCAGTAGCCGACAGCGTGATCGTGCCGCTGGTGCCCGATTCCGACGCGCTGACGGTCGGCGGCGTCGTGTCGCCACCGCCTGCGCCCTGATTGACCCACACCGGCGCCGAGTACAGCTGCGTGCCGTCGTCCTGCGTGACCTTGGCGTAGTAGAAGTGCTGGCCGTTTGCCGGAGTGATCGTCGTGACCGCAGTGCTCGAAGTCAACGCCACCGTGCCATTGCTGCCCGGCACGCCCTCATAGATCTGCGTCTGCGATGCGCTGCGGCCGGTGCCGGGCGCGTAGTTGATGGTCAGCGTGAGCGAGCCCGAGTTGTTGAACTGGTCGCCCATGATGTGGCCGCCGCTCGTCGTCAGGATCAGCTGCGCGGTCTTGTCCCAGGTCGCGAACACATGACGCGCCTGCAGCGCGGCGAGGAAGTTCGTCTGGTTCAGCGCCTGGCCGTTCGGGATCAGCACGCCGGTGCGGTTGGTGTAGCTCGCGCCCCAGTTCGCGCAGTGGTTGTCCTGGTCGGACGAGAACGCGACGTGGTAGCCCGCTTCGAGCAGCTTGTTGCAAGCGGCCGCATAGCCGCCGCCGGCGCCCTGCGTCTCATCGGTCTTGCTCGAGAATGCCGACGAATTCATGATCTCGCACAGCACCATGACGGAGTCGCCGTCCGCGGTGTAGGCGAGGTCCGTGCCGCCGATGGTGAACTGGCCGGTCGAGGCCGGATGATTGAACTGACCGATCCAGCCATTGGCTTTCATCGTCGTGTACATGCCGGCGTAATCGCTCTTCGCCACGAACACGTCGCCGATCAGCTGGTTCGAGCTGTTGTATTCCCACTCGACGAGCTTGTTCACGTTGAACACGTTCATGTGCCCGCCGTTCGAGATCACGCCCCACTCGAGACCGGCAAGCGCGAGGAAGTTCGAATGCGCCGCGTTGAAGTTGTCGCGCATCGTCTGACCGGACTGGAACAGATTTTTCGCAGTGGTCGGATCAGCTGAGGCATTGGTGCCGGTGGAGCCGTCGAACATGTGGTTGTGTTCGCTGGTCATCAAAAAGTCGAGACCATGGTTCATCGCGTAGGTATAGGCAACCGTCGGCGTGCCGCCATTAGCGCTCTGCGGCGGCTGCTCGCTGTTGCAGGTAGACACGTCGCCACCGCCGTCGGACAGATTGGTCTGGCTGTGCAGGTTGCCGAGGTAGACGGTATACGGCAGGCCGCCGGTCGCGCTGGCCGACGTCGCGTGCGTGTGCACGCCGGCGCCAACGGGCAGGCGATCGAACGCGGGCATCGAAGGCGCCGGCATGCTGCCGACCTGGATTTCCCACTCCTGGTCTACTACTTCGGCTCCGTTGGCCTTGAGCGCGCCATCGACGCGCTGCGCAAGCGTGCCGTAGCCGAGGCGCTCGGAATAATTGTCGAGCGCATACGCCTGCAGACGCGTCTTGTAGAAGCCATAGGACAGCGGGCCGTTCTGCGGATCGAACTCGGACCAGTTGACGTTCGTGGTGCCGAGCCCGTTGGTCAATTTCGACTCGCCGCGCCATGTGCGCACGGCGGCACCCGTGTTGTCGAGTACATCGAGGCGCCACACGACCATCGTGCCGTCGTTCGCGCCGGGGAAACGGAATTCCATGGCGAAATCGCGCGTGTGGTCGGCGCGGGCGAGGTAAGGGGCGGAAAGGATCGCGTCGAATTCGAAGTGGTCTTCGAGATCGACCTGCGGCTTGGCGGCGCTGGCCAGCGAAGCGGCAGTCGTGAGAGCGAGCGCTACAGCGAACGATAAACTACGTCGAGAAACTGCGTACAACGGCATACGACTTCTCCCAGAATAAAAGTGGTCGAACAGCTTTTGTGGCAAACGGCAAAAACAAAAAAAGCACCCCACCTGCGCAGGTTGCGCTGGCTTTGCCGTTTGATTTTTGTGACTCCCCGCACACAAGTTAATCAGTCGCACGTTACAACGCAACGACAATCGATGCCGCGCTGCGACACGCTGTGTGGGGAAAATCCCCAGTGGCAACACTTAGATCGTTCTAAGTGCCGCGCGGCATTGCGGGCACGCGATCGGCTGCAATCGCGTCACGTGCGATGCCGCAAAAGGACTGCGTCGAGCTCGGCCAATCGTTGCGGCGTGCCGACGTCGGTCCAGGTGCCGCGGAAGTGCGCCCCCGACACCGCGCCGTGAGCCATCGCGGCACGCAGCAGGGGCGCCGTGCTGAAGATGCCTGGCGCTTGTGCCGCCACGAATTCGGCGCGATACACGCCTATGCCGGCGAAGGTCAGGCGCGGCGCCCGCTCCGCTTCGATGCGGCCGTCGTGCAGCAGGCCGTCGCGCAGCACGAAATCGCCATCGGGGTGCTGCGGCGGATTGTCGACCAGCAGCAGGTGCGCGAGCCCTGCTGGTGCTTGCGGCAAAATGGAAAAATCCACATCGCAGTAGATGTCGGCGTTGACTGCGATGAATGGCGTGGAACCGAGCAGCGGCAGCGCGTGCAGCATGCCGCCGCCGGTTTCGAGCGGCTGCGGACCTTCATAGGAATATTGGATACGCAGCCCCCAGCGCGCGCCGTCGCCGAGCGCTGCCGGGAACTGTTCGGCCAGATGCGAGGTATTGATCACGACCTCACGTACGCCCGCGCGCGCGAGCGCTGCGAGGTGATATTCGATCAGGCGCTTGCCGCCGACCTTAAGCAGCGGCTTCGGCGTGGCGTCGGTCAGCGGCCGCATGCGCTCGCCGCGGCCCGCGGCAAGGATCAGCGCATGGCGGATCACGTCGGAAGGCTCGTGCCGGCGCGCCGCGGATTCACGCCGGCGCGAGTTCCGCCGACGGCTGCGTGAGGTCGCGCGCGGCGGTCGCGCGCTCGATCATTTCCGCGAGTGGCGCGAATTCCGCGTAGCGGCGTGCCACGCCGAGCACGTAGTCGAGCACGCGCGGCAGGTCGGCGAGGTAGCCGGACTTGCCGTCGCGATAATTCAGGCGGCAGAAGATGCCGAGCACCTTGAGGTGGCGCTGCAGTCCGGCCAGATCGAACCACTGGCGGAACGTCGCCGCATCCACATCGCAGGCGCGCGCGGCAACGAGGCGCTGGTGGTAGCGCTCGACCCAGGCATCGACGCGCGCGGCGGGCCAGACGATATAGCAATCGCGCAGCAGCGAGGCCAGGTCGTAGCTGATCGGTCCGCGCATCGCGCCCTGGAAATCGATCACGCCCGGATTGTTGTGCTTGACGCGCATCAGGTTGCGGCTGTGGAAATCGCGATGCATGAAAGTCTGCGGCTGCGCGCGCAGCGCGCGCGTCAACAGCGTGAATGCCGCCTCGACCACATCCCAGTCGCCGCAGCTCAAGGTGTGCTGCAGGTGCCGTTCGAGGAACCAGGTCGGCATCAGTTCGAGCTCGGTGCGAATGAAGGCCTCGTCGAACTCGGGCAGGCCGCGTGGCGATACCTGGGTTTGCAGCGTCAGCAGGGCGTCGAGCGCGTCGCCGTAGAGCGCATCGATCTGTGCCGCATCGTCGCGTGCTGTCTCGAGCGCGCCGTGATACATCTGCGTGCCGAGGTCCTCCATCAGGATGAAGCCGCGTGTATAGTCGACCGCGACGACCTGCGGCGTGTGCACGCCCACGCGCTCGAGCGCGCGCGCGATGTCGAGCCAGGGGCGGATGTCTTCCTTGTCCGGCGGCGCATCCATCGCGATACGTGTGCTCCTGCCGTCGTCGACGCGCCAGTAGCTGCGGAAGCTCGCGTCGGCGGAGGCGGGCGTGAAACTGGTCGGGCCGGCGCTGTGCGCGGCGACAAAGCGTTGCAGCGCGGCGGCGCGTTCATTATCGATTTTCATCGCGCCGCAGTTTAGCGGTGCTTGCAAACTCGTGCACGCGTGTGACGCTGCGGCGTGCCGAAGATAAGTGTGCAAGGTGCAGAGAATGTGGAGAAATGCGCGATCGTCGCAACTGTGCGCGCGATCGCAAAATGCCCCTTGATTAAAGCGTGTGCGGCCTGCACCATGGCGCCGTCAATCGTCCGTGCGCTATAGGGGAGCGCCCATCGTGCCGAATCGTTCTTCTCGTTTCCGCGATCGGATTTCAGCGTGTCGTAGCGCTGTCGCGTGTGTGGTAATGGCGGCCGCATGCCTTGCCTGCGCACCGCATGCGCACGCGGGCGACGACGAGGAAGCCGAACTGCTCGCGGTGCTCAAGCAGGAAACCGAACTCGCGACGAAGACGCGCATGAACAGCGACTTCGTGCCCGGCATCGTCGCAATACTCGAGGGTGACCGCCTGCGTGCGCTCGGCGCGCGCACGGTGTGGGACGCGTTGCCGTACGTGCCGGGCGTGCTCGCGACGCGCGACCGCAGCGGCACGTCGAGTGTCAGCGTGCGCGGTGTGCCGTTCCCGTTCAACTCCGGCAGTATCCAGATTCTGCTCAACGGCAGCCCGATCTGGCGCGAGGCGGCGGGCCTGAACGGCTCGGTGCTTTACATGCCGATGGCGCAGGTCGAGCGCATCGAATTCATCCGTGGACCGGGTTCGGTGCTGTATGGCGACTACGCCTTCATGGGCCTGGTCAATATCGTCACGCGCAAGCAGGGCAACGAGGCCGGTGCGGAAGTGGATTCGCACGGCGCACGCGCGGTCAATCTGCTGTCCTCGGGCAAGTTCGCTGGCTGGGAAACCTCGGTCAACCTGGCCGGGCAGACGAGCGACGACGCGATCCTGCCGATCGGCGGCAATGCGGACGACAAGCGTTTCTCCGGTGTCGCGACGGCGAAGTACGGCGGTCTAACGCTGCAGGCGCAGACCTTCGACCGCCATGTATACAATTTCGCCGCGAGCGGCTTCAATCCGAAGCGCGGCGAGACCAACTGGTCCACAGAGGCGCGCTACGCGGCCGAGCTGATGCCTGGCCTCTCGGGCGAACTGCGTGCGCAATATCTGTACAACAGCATCACGACCACTGCGAACGGTTTCAAAGGTGATGAAGTCTTGAGCGGCACCGATCTGCGCTGGACCGGCTGGTCGCGCCAGACCTGGCTGTTCGGTGCCGAATATTCCGACGCGAATATCGACCGCGCGACCTTCCTGCCGCCACCCGCCCCGGGCGGACCGCCGCCGCAACCGACGACCTTCGCCGACAAGCACCGCAGCGTCGCCAGCCTCTATGCGCAGGATCAGATCGAGCTAACCGAGGCGTTGCGCGGCACGCTCGGCGCACGCTGGGACAACAACAGCGAGATCGGCGATCGCGTCACGCCGCGCGCTGCGCTCGTGTGGCAGCCGAGTGAGCACCATGTATTCAAGTTGCAGTATGCCGAAGGCTTCCGCGCACCCACATTCTTCGAGTTATACGCGCCGGGGCCGCAGCGCAATGTGCTCGACTTCGAAGTCAACCGCACCGAGGAATTCAACTACGTCTACCAGCGTCCGCAGCTGACGCTGCGTGCGACCCTGTTCCGCACGCGCATTCCGAACATGGTGTTTGTCGACCTCGCGCGCCATCCGCCCGGCTTCGGCAATCCTGCTCACGCGCTCGCTGATGGCGCCGAATTCGAGCTGAGCCAGCAAATCAGCGGCGAATTGCGCATCGACGCGAATCTGTCCTACGTCAACTCGCACGATAACCGCGATCTGCCGAAAGCACTCGAGCAACCGATCGCTGAAGTGCCGCACTGGATGGGCAATATCGGCCTGCTGTGGAACCCGAGCCGCGACTGGGTCGCCGGCGCGCACTGGAGTCACGTCGGCCGCCGCCCCGGCGCAGCGCCACAGGGCGGCGATTACGACCTCGTCGATGTAAGCGTGACGCGCCGTGCATTGCTCCGCGCGTTCGATCTCGAACTCGGCATCAACAACGCATTCGATAAACGTGTCGTGCAGCTCGATCCCGGACCGTTCGGTGATATCAAGCTGCCGTATCAGAACCGCATCTACTGGACGCGGCTGGCGTATCACTGGTAGCCGCGCTATTCGGCGGTAACTACCTGCGTCGGCGCTTCGGCCGAGGCGCGATGCACGCAGCGGTTGCGGCCTTCGCGCTTGGCGCGATAGAGCAGTTGGTCGGCGGCGTCGAGTAGTTCGCGTGGCGACATCGATGACGAGGGGATCACCTCGATGGCGCCGGCGCTGATGCTGACCCAGGCGCCCGCGCCGGAGCAGGCGTGCGGAATCCCCAGCTCGTGCACGGCGCGCAATAGACGCGCGAGTTCGGTCTGCGCCGCGCCGCCCGGCAACAGCAGGGCGAATTCCTCACCGCCGACGCGCGCGGCGAGCCGTGACTCGCCCGAGAATTCCCTATCGAGTGCGCCGGCGATGCGCTTGAGGCAGTCATCCCCCGCGCCATGGCCGTAGTGATCGTTGAACTGCTTGAAATGATCGACGTCGATCAGCACGAGCAGCAGGGTCTGCTGTTCGCGCAGAGCCTGGTTCCAGTGGCGATCGAGTGCTTCGTCGAAATGGCGGCGATTGGCGATGCCGGTCAGTTCGTCGATCAGTGCGCGGCGTTCGAGCAGGTCGCGCTGACGTTTGAGCTCGATATGCGTGCGCACGCGCGCACGCACGAGCGGCGCGCTGGCGGGTTTGGTGATGTAGTCGACCGCGCCGGTGTCGAAGCCCTGCTCCTCGTCGGCGACCTCGCCCATGCTGGTGACGAAGATCACCGGCACCGGCGCGGTCTGCGCTTCCGCCTTGAGCGCGCGCAGCACGGCGAAGCCATCCATGCCCGGCATGACGACGTCGAGCAGGATCAGGTCGAACGGCATGCTCGCGGCGAGTTCGAGCGCGCGCGCGCCATCGGTGGCGAAGCGCAGGTCGTAGCTCGCGCCGAGCGCTTCGGCGAGGCTGTGCACATTGGCCGGCTCGTCGTCGACGATCAGCACGCGCTGGCGTGGTGCGGGTGCGTTCATCGCGCGACTCCGCTCGCGAGTTCGCGTTCGAGGCGTGCCAGCAGTGTCGTGGCACTCGCGTAGTCGAGGCGCACGATCGCCGCGCGCAGTTCGTCAATCGTTGCGTCGCAGCCTTGTGTCTGCAGTTCGCGCGTCAGGGAATTGCAGGCATCGTCGGCGGCAAGGCTGTTGCCAGCGAGTTCGGCACGCAGGTGTTCGATGGCTTGCGTGATCGTCGGCGGAAGCTGCGATGTGGTGCGCGCTGCTGTTGTGCTGCCAGTTGGCGCAGGCGTGTGCGCGGGTGTGGAAGACGCGGTCTGCGGCAGAGGCGCGGCGAGCAGCTCGACCATGCCGGCGGCGAGTTCGTCGAGATCACCGCGATCGGCGGCTTTGCCCGCGCGCGCTGCGAGCTCAAGATGAGCGGCGCTGGTGGCGATGCGCTGCGCCGACAGTGTGGCGGCGGCGCCCTTGATCGTGTGCGCGAGCGCGGCAGCAGCGGCGTAATCGCGCGCGGCGAACTGCTCGCGCAGGCGCGCGGCCGCGTCGGCATTGCGCGCACGGAAGTCGGCGAGCAGACGCCAGAGCAGATCGTGCTTGCCGTTGACGCGCGCGAGCGCGCTCGCGACATCGACGCCGGGCACGACCGCGAGCGTCGCACTCGGCGCCGGCGCCGTAGCGTGCACAGCCGGCTGCGTCTGCGCGACATGCGGCAGCCAGCGCGCGAGCACGCGCACGAGTTCGGCTTCCTCGATCGGCTTGGTCAGATAGTCGTCCATGCCGGCGTCGAGGAAGCGCTGGCGATCGCCGCTCATCGCATGCGCGGTCAGTGCGATCACCGGCACCTCGCGCGTGCGCGCATCGTTGCGCAGCCGCCGTGTCGTTTCGATGCCGTCGAGATAGGGCATCTGGATATCCATCAGGATCGCGTCGTAGCGCCGTGACTGCACCAGCTGCAGCGCCTCGATGCCGTCGCCCGCGCTGGCGACTTCGAGGCCGAGCGCGCCGAGCAGCTGCTGCGCGACTTGGCGGTTGATCTCGTTGTCCTCGACCAGCAGCACCTGCGAGCCTGGCAGGAAGCGCACCTCGCCCGGCGCCACGCTGCCCGCGTGCGTCATGCGCGCACCGCGCGCGCGGCCGAGCGCTTCCATCGCCGCGTCGAACAGTGTCGACGGACTCACCGGTTTGTGCAGAAACACGTTGACGCCGCTTTCCTCGGCCTCGTGCATCAGCGCATCGTCGCCGTAGGCGGTGACCATGACGATCGCCGGATCGCCGAAGTGGCGGCGACGAATTTCGCGCACCGCCTCGATGCCGTTCATGCCGGCGAGCTTCCAGTCGATCACGACGAGATTGAACGGCGGATCGGTCGCGGCCATGCGCGCGAGCGCGCCCTCGGCCGAATCGGCCAGCGCGACATCGAAGCGCAGCGATTCGAGCATGCTGCCGAACACGTCGCGCGTGGTTGCGTTGTCGTCGACGACCAGCGCGGTGAGGCCGTCGAGCGGCTGCTTGTTCGCGCCGCGCTCGCTCGCGCTCTGTGCGCTGCCGAATTTCGCGTGGAAAGAAAATTCGCTGCCGCGGCCGGGTTCGCTATGCCCTTGGATAGTACCACCCATGAGTTCGACCAGGCGACGGCAGATCGCGAGACCCAGGCCGGTGCCGCCGTGCTTGCGTGTGCTCGATTCATCGACCTGGGTGAACGGCTGGAACAGGCGCGCCATTTCCGCCGGCGCGATGCCGATGCCGGTGTCGCGCACGGCGAAGCGCAGTTCTACATCGCGCCTGTCGGCGTGATCGCGTGTGCCATCGACTGCGCCGACCTCGACCAGCACCTCGCCGCGCTCGGTGAACTTGACCGCATTGGTGACGAGGTTGACCAGCACCTGCTGCAGTCGCACCGGATCGCCGATCAAGGTCTGCGGCACGTCGGGCGCGATCGAGAACAGCAGCTCGAGGCGTTTCTCGCGCGCGCGTTCGCCGACTACCGCGGAAAGATCGGTGAACACCTGATCTAGCGAGAAGTCCACCGACTGCATCGTCAGTTTGCCCGCCTCGATGCGCGACAGGTCGAGGATATCGTTGATGATGCCGAGCAGCAGGCGCGCCGAAGTACGCAGCTGGCCGAGCAGGCCGCGCTGGCGCGGATCGAGCGTGGTCTTGTCGAGCAGGGTCGCCATGCCGATCACCGCATTCATCGGCGTGCGGATCTCGTGGCTCATGTTCGCGAGGAACTGACTCTTCGCGGTGTTTGCGGTCTCGGCTTGTTCCTTGGCGACTTCAAGTTCGCGACGGAACTGTTTTTCCTGCTCGATCAGCGCCTGCTCCGCGAGGCGGCTGCGTTCGCGTTGGCGCTCGAGCGAGCCGAGCAGCGAGACGAGCGAGCCCCATAGCAGCGCGAGCACGAGCGCGATGAAGGCACCCTGCAGGTACAGCTGCCGGCGCACTTCAGCGCTGAACGTGGCGTAAGCCTGCGCGTCGACCGCGAAATGCGCGACGCCGATCAGTTCGGCGCTGTCGCTGTTATAGATTTCGACCTCGCTCTTGAATGCATTGCCGACATCGGCCGCGAGCGTGCGATCGAGATTGATGAAGTTCGCGCTGCCTTTCGGCGCGCCGAGCGCATCGTAGTCGAGCTCGAGGCCGATGCCGGAGAAGAACGGCGTGCGTGTCTGCGCATCGCGCAGCAGCAGCAGCTGATCGAGCACGTTGCGCAGGCGTTGTTCGCGCTCGGCTCCGCTCGCGTGCGACAGCGCGTCGGCGATCAGTGCGGCCTGCGACTGCGCCAGCACCTGCGCGTGCTGCGCGGCCTCGCGTGCGAGGCGCGGTTCGAGCAGGCGCGTCCAGTACAGCGCGAGCGCGCTCTCGAAGATCAGCGCGAGCAGCGCGAACGCGATCGTGACGATGGCCGGAATGCGCCGCATCACGGGTACATCTTCGCGACTTTCAGATAGAACGGCTTGATCTCGACGCCCGCGGCCGCAAGCGCAGGCAGGTTGAGGTAGGGCTGTACCTTGGCCTCGACCGCGATGCCCGCGGCGACGCCGCGCTCGACATGGCCCTCGAACGGCGAATACAGGACGATATGCGCCGCATTGCTCCAGGCGATCAGCTTGGTCAGGTCGGCATCGGTCGGCGCGGCCGCGAGGAAGATGCCCGCCGGTTTCGGGGCGCCATCGAGTGCGGCGACATTCGCGATGCGCTCGATCTTCACCGGCAGATCGCGGATGCCGGCCTTGCCCGATTCGCCGCTCGCTGCGATCAGCTGACTCACATCGCCGGCCACGGTGTTCTCGCCGCCGAAGACGACGACATGCAGCACGCCGTCCGCGCCGGCTTGCGCCTCGAGCGCAGTTTCCGCGGCAAGCAGCGAGCGGAACAGGCGCGCGCCCGCGCGTACGCGGCGATCGTCCGCATCGTCGGCGAGTGCGGTATTGCTGCCGAGTGCGGCGAGCGTGACGAAACTCAGCAGTGCGAACGCAAGCGGGCGCCAACGCAGGCGTGGCCTGCGTGCGTCTCTTCTGAGCTGGCGAACAAGACTGCGCATTGCGAAAGCGGTACGCCGCCCCTTTCCGGCGTGGGTCTGCACAACTGCTGCGGCGCAGCAAATAGGCGGCTGCAGTGGTTAGCATAATCGGGTTGAATCGTGCAGAGAGTAAGGAGGGAACCCCTGCACAAGCTACTGCGCTCGGCATCTCGCGCGCCGGCGGTGCTCGACCGGGCCGGTACAAGGATGTACCGTTTTGCGGCCCGAGGAAATCCTCATGTACTCGACTGTACACTCCGGTTCCTGCGCTCCGGCGTCGCGCGACCTGCCTTCGCTCGCTACGCTTGTGCAGGGGTTCCAGCCAATCCGATGTCGAATGAATTCTGTACCCAACAAAAATCTGCTGATCGTCGAGGACGACCCGACCCAGGCGACCTTCCTCGCAGAAACGCTCGCCGACGAAGGCTTCGTGACCGAGGTGCTCGGCGATGGCGATGAGGCGATCGCGCGCGTGCGCGCGCAGGCGCCCGCTGCGGTGCTGCTCGACCTGACCCTGCCGGGCAAGGACGGGTTTTCCGTATGCCGCGAGATCCGCGCGTTTTCGACCGTGCCGCTGATCATGATCACGGCACGGATCGAGGAAATCGATCGCCTGCTCGGGCTCGAAGTTGGCGCCGACGACTACATCTGCAAGCCGTTCCAGCCGCGCGAAGTCGCCGCGCGCGTGCGCGCGCTGCTGCGCCGCGCGCACGAATGGCGTGCGCCGCCTGCCGCGGATGGCGGTCCACTGCACTTCGACGACGAAGCGCTCGAAGCGCGCTGGAGGGGCACACGTCTCGATCTGACCGCGGTCGAATATCGCCTGCTCAAGGTGCTCGGCGAACGCCGCGGCCGCGTGCTCTCGCGCGCACAGCTGCTCGATGCGATCTATGTCGACTACCGCGTCGTCAGCGACCGCACGGTCGACAGCCATGTGAAGAATCTGCGGCGCAAGATCGCCGAGGCCTGCGATGGCGCCAATCCGATCGAGTCGGTGTATGGGGTGGGCTATCGTTATCTTGGCGACGGCTGACGGGGGATTAACCGGACATGCTCCTCTGCCGAATTGTTGAAACCTTCGGTTTGCCAGACGCGGATGGCAAAGGGGATCGCGATCGAACGGTGTACGAGTTCGGATCTCCTCAAGAACTCCTCGCTCATATCAGGAACACGCAACTTCGTTTTTCGGACTACCTTGCAGAAGAGAAGGCCAAGTCTCCCGAACACGAACTCAATACGCTCGGCCCGGAGTATGTTGGCGTGGGGTGCGTATTTCGCCTGGAAAACTCTTGGCGTGAGAGTCTCAGCTTGGGTACAGCGCCTAATCATTGGGCTATGGTCACCGACAAGGTAGACGAGTTACCTGAGGTAACGCGCCACCTGGCGGCATTTTGGTTTTCTACTTCGGCGATTGGACTGAGTTGGAGTCAGGCGGGACCTACACTCCAACTCTCGCTAAGGAACTGCTCACACGCTGGGTCGTGAGCGGAACATTCGCGTGATTCAGAACGCGTGGTCGAAGCTGACGTCTCCCTGCACCCCGACCTGGTAGGCCGAGACGCGCCGCTCGAAGAAGTTGGTCAGCTCCTGCACGTCCTGCAGTTCCATAAACGGGAACGGGTTACTGCTGCCGTATAGCGGCGCAAGGCCGAGCATCACGAGGCGCTGATCGGCGACGTATTCGAGGTACTGACGCATCTCGCGCGCGGACAGGCCGACCACGCCGCCGGCGAGCACGTCCTCGGCGAACTGGGTCTCGACCGCGACTGCCTCGGCCAGCATCGCGCGCACGTCTTCGCTCCACTGCGCGTCGAACAGTTGTGGCTGCTCGGCGCGCACCGTGCGGATTACCTCGAACGCGAACGCCATATGCGCCGACTCGTCGCGGAACACCCAGTTGGTGCCGGCTGCGAGGCCGGGCAAGAGGCCGCGCGAACGTAAAAAGTATACATAGGCGAACGCGGCGAAGAAGAACAGGCCCTCGATGCACGCGG
>CAZDWH010000046.1:0-17781 GCA_964509025.1 uncultured Rhodanobacteraceae bacterium | reverse complement strand
AAGAGGAATACACGAAGATGAAGGCGGCGGTGATGGGCGTCGTGCAGGCGCACTTCCGGCCGGAGTTCATCAACCGCCTCGACGAGATCGTCGTGTTCCGTCCGCTCGACAAGAAGCAGATCCGACAGATCGCGAAAATCCAATGCGCCTATCTGACGAAGCGCTTGTCGGAGCGGCAGCTCGGAATGGAATTGACTCAGAAAGCGTTGGACCTTCTAGGCAATGTCGGCTTCGATCCGGTGTTCGGCGCGCGCCCGCTCAAGCGCGCGATCCAGCAGCAGCTTGAGAATCCGCTGGCGAAGGAAATTCTTGAAGGCAAATTCCAGCCCGGCGACACGATCAAGGTCGACGCCGAACACGGGCGACTGGTGTTCGCGAAGAACTAGCTGTTCGTGTCACCCACGAAAAAGCCCGGCGTTGCGCCGGGCTTTTCTCTTTTTCAGGGAGTGAGCTAAGTCAGAAATCGCGCGTCACGCGCACCCCGATCGTGCGCGGTTGCACCGGGAAGATATACGGCTCGTTGCCGCAGATCGCCGTCGGTAGCGAGTTGTGCCCCTGGTTGTCCGAGCTGCGCACCGCGAAGGCACACTGCGCGCTGACGGCCAAATGCCCGTTGCGGTCGAAGGCATTCTTCAGATAGACGTCGAACGCCCATTTGTCCTTCTTTGCGCCGATCGTGAAATCGACCGTGCCATAGCCGGGTAGTTCGCCGAGCAGATTGTTCTCGTAGTTGCGCAGATCGGAACGCCTGCGGCCTTCGAAGAACAGCGCGCCCTGCGCATAGGCGTCCAGTCCCCACAGGTCGAAACTGTAGCGCGCCGAGAACGTGCCCTTCTGTTTCGCAACGATCGGCAGGGGCGTGCCCTTGGGTGCCTGCGCGCCTTCGGGATTGTCGGCGGTGACCGGACAGACCGTGGCCGGAATGCCGTTCACGAGGAAGCCGCAATAGTCCGAGGTCAGTTCCGATTTGTAATAGGCGAAGCCGCCGGACAGCAGCAGGTTGTAGGTCGCCGCCCAGGTCAGCGAAGACTCGACGCCGCGGATGCGCGCCCCGCCGGCATTGTGGATTTCGGTAAGGCTGTTGGCGCCGAGCACCGCGACCTGGAAGTCCTTCCAGTTTTCCTGGAATACCGCACCGTTCCAGCGCAGATGATGGTCGAGCCATTCGGTTTTCCAGCCGAGTTCCCAGTTAGTCAGAAAGTCCGACTGGTACGGCGGCAGCGTGCCGCGCCGGTTGATGCCACCGGGGCGGAAGCCCTCCGACCAGGTCGCATAGATCATCTTGTCGTTATCGAACTTGTAGGTGAGATTGGCGCGCCCGACCGAATCGGTTTCCTTGGTCGTCTTGTCGACGTTTGTGCACGGCGCGCCTTTGTACTGCACGCTGGAGAAGCACTTGGCTTGGCCGGTCGAACTCGAGAAGCCTTCACCGAAACCGAAGAAACCCTTGAGCGAGTTCTCGGTGTGGAACCAGCGCGCGCCCACGGTTGCGGTCAGCTGATCGGTGATGTCATAGGCAAGTTCCCCGAACAGCGCCGAGTCGTTGTCGCGGCGCAGCTGACGCGTCAGCCAGATCGTGTCCGGCCAACCAGGGACAGAGATCTTGGTGGAGAGATTGTTGATCAGGTAGCGCTGGAAGATGTCGTGCGACTGGCGCTCGGCGAATACACCGCCGACGAATCGGAAGCGCTGGTCCTTTGGCGAGGCGATGCGCAGTTCGTGGCTGGTCTTCTTGTAGCCGTCCTCGCCGTGGATGAACTGCGCCGGATTCACCAGGGTGCCGTCGTTGTCGTAGAAGAAGTTGCCATAGCCGAGCACCGCGTCGTACCAGAAGCCGTAGTCGTTGTAGTCCTGATCGGTATGGTCGTTGCGATCCAGATGCGAGAAGGCGTAGGTGATGTCGAAGTTGCCGATCTTGCCCTGCACGGTCAGCGCCGACTGGATCCAGCGATCTTCGGAATCCTCCGGATAATTGTGCGCGACCTTGTACGCTCCCATGGTCTTGTCGTAGGCGAAGACGCCGTGCGTGCGCTCACTCTGGCCCATCACGGTCGGCGTGACCGACCAGGAATCGTTGAGGTCGAGCTTCAGCGCCGCACGCGCGCCGCGCGTGCGCGCGGTGTTGTAATCGTCCTTGACCCTTGCGGCGTTGTCCTCGACGATGCCCGACGAGGGATAGGTGCGCACGCGGCGCACGTTGTCGATATAGCCGGCCTGCTTCTCATCCCAGCCGGATGCGCGCAGCGCCATGTTTTCGCGCAGCGGCAGATTGACATAGCCCTCGACGAGGTAGCCGGTGCCGCCGTGGTCCACCGAACTGACTTCGGTCGACACGCTCGCGGCAAACGCGGAGGGATCGGGCTTGTTCGTGATCAGGCGCAGCGTGCCGGCCTGCGAACTCGCGCCGTACAACGTGCCCTGCGGCCCGGCCAGTGCTTCGACGCGCGCGATATCGTAGATGTGCAGGTCGAGTGCGCCCTGCGTGGTCGTGATCGGCTGCTCGTCGAGGTAGACGCCGACGCTCGGCAACGGACCCGAATGGTTGCCGTTGCTGCCCGACGAGACGCCGCGCATGTACACCTGCATAAAGCCCGGCGCGAATATCTGCGAAGGCTGCATCGACACGCTCGGCAGCAGCTTCAGATAGTCGTTGAAGCTCGCGACATTCATTTCGGTCAGCTTGTCGGTCGAGAGCACGTCGATGCTGATCGGCACCGCCTGCGCGTTCTCGACGCGCTTCTGCGCGGTCACGGTCACCGCGCCGAGCTCCTGCGTCTTCGCAGTGGCGGTGCTCGTATCGGGTTGCGCGTTCTGATCGGGTTCCGCGGCTATCAGCGGCGCAAAGCAGGCGAGCTGGACGGCTGCCGCGAGCGGCAGGCGGGCGAACTTTCGAGGAGATGCAATATGCCAGCGTGTTTTCATGAGTGTGTCTCCGGGACGAGTATATTTTTGTACTTTGTCACATCTGGTTCCAACTCTGCAGCACCGGGCCGAGCGCCGCCTTGAGCGGGTCGAGCCACGGTTCGTAATGCTTCCACTGATCGACGCCGGCGCGGTTGATCGGCCGGCGCACCTGTTCTGAGCTCGCCGTGCGCACCGGCCGCTCGTTCTCGAAGAAGCGCAGGACGCCTTGCTCGAACGGCAGGTCGCAGTAGTCGAGCAGGCGGCGCACTTCGCGCTCGGTATGGTCGATCAGGTCTTCGTGGATGACGCGATGCACGCGGCCGGGCAAGGCCGCGTCGAAGTGCGCCATGAGCTCCACGTAATCGCGGTAGTAACGGCCGATGTCTTCGAGGCGATAACAGAAACTCTGGCCACGCGCGAAGTGCTGCTTGAAGTTCGAGAAGCAGCAGGCGAGTGGGTGGCGCCGCGCGTCGATGATTCTGGCATTTGGCAAGGCGAGCTGGATCAAGCCGAGATGCGCGAAATTGTTCGGCATCTTGTCGATGAAGAACGGCCGCGATGTCTTGCGTTGCAGTCGGGTGCGCGCGAGGTATTGTTCGCCGAGGTCGCGCAATTCCGCGTGCGACGCCTGGGCGAGCGAGTCGTGATAGGCGCCGACCAGTTTGCCCGATTCCCGCGCCTTTCCGCGCAGCGCGCGCGTCAGCGAGATGATCTCCGGCAGTTCCATCGTGCCCTCGACCTGCGAGTGGCTGGCGAGGATCTGTTCGAGCAAGGTCGAACCCGAGCGCGGCAGTCCGACGATAAAGATCGGATCGCGTGCGTCTGCCCCCGCGCCCGCGCGCGCGTGGAAAAATTCCTTGGTGTACATCCGCCGCACATAGGCGAAGCGGCGACTGGTGTCGTCGGCGCTGTATGGCACCTGGGTCAGGCGCAAGGCATTGCCGTGCGCGTAGTGTGCGAACGAGTCGGCGTAGTTCGCGCGATCCTCCAGCGCCTTGCCCAGCGCGAATTCGAAATGCAGGCGATGTTCCAGCGCGAGGTCTGGTCGCGCGAGCGCGCGCTGCATCGCTGCGACGTCGGCGTCGCCGAAGCGAAACGTCTTGAGATTGGCGAGGCTCCACCAGGCGTCGCCGAAATCCGCGTCGGCCTCGATCGCGTGCCGATAGGCCGCGATCGCGCGTTCGCCATGGCCTGCGGTCTTCAGCGCGTGCCCGTAGGACAGCCACAGCTGCGCCTGGCGTGGATGGCTGCGCGTCAGTGACTCGTAGATGTCGATGGCCGGTTCGTATTCGCCGACACGGCACAACACGGCGGCTTTGAGGTTGAGATAACCCGGGTGCGCGTTGTCCTCGCGCAGCAGCCACTCGAGCTGTTCCAGCGCGGCGGCGGGCTGGTTCGAGCGGTGCAACACGACGGCATAGTTGTGGCGCGCCTCGGCGAAGCCGGGCGCGAGTTCGAGGCAGCGTTCGAGCAGATGCAGGGCGTCTTCGCCGCGATCGAGGCGCGCGGCGAGTTCGGCCAGCATGCGGATCGCGACCACGTCGGTTGGCGCCTGCCGCAACTGCGCGCGCAGCAGCGCTTCGGCTTCGGGAATGCGGTTCGCGTGCAGCGCGGCGGCGGCGTGCATCAAGTCAGGGTCGTGCACCGCGTTGCGCACATGTGCGAGATAGGCCCCGGCCGCCGCAGCGCGCTCGTCGTTCGCGTCGAGCAGATCGGCGAGGCGACGCCAGGCCTGCGGTGTGGCCGGATCGAGCGCGAGCGCGCGGCGCAGGGACGCCATCGCCGCATCGCTTGAACTCGACTCCGTCGCGGCAACGATCATGCGGCCTTCCCCGAGGACGTGTCAGGCAAGCATAGGTAGTCGCCCGAATTACCGCAATATGACAAACGTTGGCACCGGCCTAACGCAGCTTTTTCACATCGTCCGCCGTGAGTGCATCGGCGTAGTGATTGTCGAAATGCGTGCGCACGTAGTTGACGACTGCGGCGACCTGCGCATCGTCGAAATAGTCCGCGAACGCTGGCATGCCGTGGCGGCCACGCAGCACGGTCAACGCAGGATAGGCGGCGCTCGCGAGTTTCGGATTGGCGGCGAGCGCGGGATAGCTGCCGGCGCCGCTCGCGCCTTTCGCGTCGGGCATATGACACGCCTGGCATACGGCACGGTAGATCGTCGGACCATCGCGGTGCGCGAACGGAGTGAAGAACACCGACAAGCGCGGCGAGAACGGCGGCGGCGCCTCGTCGGCATGAATCGGTGTCGCGAATCCGGCCAGCAACGCGAGGCTAGTGAGCGCGCACGCAGGAAAAATATATTTTTTCATGCTGGCCTCCGCTGCGCCACGATGCGCTGGTGCATGCGTCCGATCGCGTCGAGCGAGGACAGCACGGCGCCTTCCTGCCAGCCATTGATGAACGAGGCGTGCTCGCCCGCGAGCGCGATGCGCCCGTCGATCGCGCACAGACTGGCGTAGTGCTTCGCGCGCACCTCATCGGGCCAGTCGGCGAAGCAGCCCATGGTGAACGGCGAACGATGCCAGGCGACGGCGATGCCGTTCTCGAACTCCTTGTGATATTGCGGATGGATCTGCGCGCCCTGTTCGACTGCCGCGCGCACGCGTTGCTGCGGCGTCATTGCAGTGAACTCGAGCGCGTTCGAGCTGAACGTGTAGGCGCCGAGCAGCACGCCCTTGCCGCCCTGGTTCATGCCGGCCATCGGGTAGCCGATCTGCAGGATCGGCAGATCGGTGAAGGTGATGCCGCCGTAGATGCGTTCGTCCTCTTCCCAGAAGCGGCGCTTCATCTGCAGGCCGACCTTGACTGCGGGTTCGTAAGCCACCGCGCCGACCGCCGCCTGCATCGCCTCACTGGCCTTGAGCGGAATCTGCGCGAGGATCGGCAGCGGAATCGTGCACAGGCACCAGTCCGCCTTCGCCTGCATCGGCGCGCCGCCATGGCGCGCGTCGATCCACGACACCGTCACGCCTTTTTCGTCCTGGTCGATCGCGGTGACCTTGGTATTGAACTGCACCAATGGGGCGACTGCGCGATACAGCGCCATCGCGATGCGATCCATGCCGCCGACCGGCTGGAACATCGACGGCGACAGTTCGTAGTGCGAAAGCAGGTACTGCCACAATCCGGATTGCAGCAGTTCGTCGCGCTTGAGCGGCGCAGACGGCACCGCCTGCGGCATCAACCCGCCGCCGGGATCGACATCGAAGCCGCGCGCCATGATGCTGGTGAACTCGGACCGGGCATAACGCATGTCCTTGTCGAGCAGCCCCCAGTTACGCAGCGCTTCGAGCAGTTTTTCTTTTTCCTCCTTACCCACCGTGGTATCGAGTTGCCCTTGCTGCGTGGCCTTGGCCAGCAGTTCGGCGACGTGCCCCTGGAAATCCGTGCGCACGTGGCGGATGCGCTGTGGCTTGCCGCCGAACGCCTTCGGCGAGTGCAGATAGGCGTTGACGTTGACCTGGTTGAACGGCTCGAGCGGCACCTTGAGGCGCCTGGCGTAGTCGAGCATCGCGTAATGATGATAGGGAATGCGCCAGGGACCGGGGTTGATGTACAGGCCTGGATCGAACTCGCATTTCTGCTTGAAGCCGCCGAGCTCGGTGTATTCGTCGCCGCCGCGCAGCGTCCACGCGCGCCCGCCGGCGCGATGGTTGTATTCGAGCACCTTGATCTTGTAGCCGGCGTGGCTCAGTTCATATGCGGCGACGAGTCCGGCGATGCCGGCGCCGAGGATCAGGATCGACGTGCCGCGCGGCGCGCCGGCAAGATCGATCGCGCCGCGATAGGGCGATTCGGCGGCATGACCGAGCGCCGTCATGCACTGATACATCGTCGCCGTGCCGGCGACCGCGCCGATGCGCTGCAACAGCTTGCGTCGGCTAACCGAAACCTTGCCTGCCTTGCGTTGCATCTGTCACCCCCTAAGGTGTTCGATTACAACGGTGCCGATTGCATGTGCAGACGCGCGGCACTGGCGCCGCGCGTCGACTGCCAGACTCTACGCCGATCGGAAATCCGATTCAAAATTTGTTGCGGGCGACGATCCGGTCGCGGACCGGATCGCGAGCGCCGCAGATTCCTGGACAGGATCTACCAGCGATACGCTACCTTGCCGTAGACATAGGCGCCGTTGAAGCCAAACGGCGACAGGCCTGAATACGGAATCTGGCCGTTGGTCGAGACTTCGTAGCGCTGCTCGACCGGGTATGTGTTGGTGGCGTTGTCGGCGCCGAGCGTGAAGGACAACTGCTCGGTCAGATGGTAGGTGCCGGACACGTCGAGCGTCCACTTGCTGCGCAGCGTGTAGTCGGGCAGGTAGCTCACGCCGTTGACGACCGACGGCACGCTCGCCCACACGCAGACGTCGCCGTAGCGCGTCGCGTTCGCATTGAACGAGAATGCGCTGATGCCGTAGGTGCCGCCGAAGTTGAATTTGGTCTTGGGCGTGCCGCAGGTAATCAGGCCGGTCTGGGTGTGATCCAGACGCGTCAGGGTCAGGCCCGAGGGCAGCACTGCCGGGTTCGGTGCAATCTTGGTCAGCGTGGTCTTGTTGTAGTTGAAGCCCGAGGTCAGATCGAGCGTACCCTGGCTCAAATCCCAGTGGTAACTCCCGATCACGTCGACGCCCTTGGTCTTGGTGTCGGCCGCGTTGGTGAAGAAGCGCCCGCCCGTCACGCCGAGATAACCCTGCGAGGCGAGATAGTTGGTCACGCCGGTACCGGTCAGATTGCCGGACAGGATGATGCGGTCCTTCACTTTTATCTGATACGCGTCGGCGGTGATGTTGAGGCCGTCGAGCGGCTGCAGCACCAGCCCGAGACTGAGGTTGTCGGATTTCTCCGCCTTGAGCGGCAGCGCACCGAGCGCGATGGCAACCGGATCAGTCACCGCAAATGTGCGCACGTCGAATGCGACGCCCGAAATGATGTTGCTCGATGTGGCCTGGAAGAACTGCTGCCCGAGCGAGGGCGCGCGAAAACCGGTCGACGCGGTCGCGCGCAGCGCGATCTTGTCGGTAAAGGCATAGCGCCCCGACAGTTTGCCCGAGGTCGTGCTGCCTAAGTCGCTGTAGTTCTCGTAGCGCGCAGCAGCGCCTAGCGAAAATTGATCAGTAAGGTTGGTCTCGGCATCGGCGTACAGCGAATAGTTGTGGCGCTTGTGGTGACCGGCGTCGGTGGGCTTGAAGCCCGCAAATACCTGCGCACCGGGCACGCCGTAGCTGGTCGTGCCGTTGCCGTTCGGCGGCGGCACGATATAGCCGCCGTTGGCGTAGGAGTAATAGTCGCCCGGACCTTCGTTGAACTTGTCCTGCTTGTACTCGGCACCGAAGGCGAGCGTGACCGGGGTATGCCAGCCGAAATCGAATTCGCGTGACACGTCGGCGTTGAACACGTTCATCGTCGTTTCGAGCGAGCCGATATAGAAGCGCGTCGGCGTCGTCGGTCCTAGGCTCTGGTTTTCGCTGGTCAGCACGTCCAGGGCGAAGTGATTCTGACCGTAGTCGTAGGACAGGTCCCAGTTCCAGCCGCTTTCGGTACGCCCCTTGACGCCGAAGACGAGCGAGCGATCCTTCTGATACACGTTCTCCTGCGGCAAAAAGCCGTTCGGCCAGACGGCGATCAGGTTGCGCGAATTTTTCGCGTAGCGGTAAAAGCCGTTCGACGTCGAATCGCGATTGCTCGCCGTGGCAAACGAATACAGCGTGATCGCGTCGGTGAACTTGTACTCGGCGTTGTACGAGACCAGGCCTTGCTCGAGCGCAGGATCGCCGAGGCGGTTCACGACCACGCCCTCCGGCGGCGCATCCGCCGAGCGCGTCGGCTGGGTGATGCCGGTGATATACGGTCGTGCGCGATCGGTCTGGTCCTGGCTCCCCACTTGGCCGGCGAAGTGAATCCAGCCGCGCTCGCCGAGCGCGAAGCCAGCGTCGCCGACCACTTCGCCCTTGGCGCCGTCGCCCTTGCCGTATTGCCCGAAATCCGCGCCGAAGCCGCCATGCTTGCTACCACCCTTGAGCACGACGTTGACCACACCCGCGATCGCGTCGGAGCCGTACTGCGCCGCTGCGCCGTCGCGCAGCACTTCGACGCGTTCGACTGCGCTGATCGGGATTGCGTTGAGATCGACCGGCTGCGTCCCACGGCCCTGCACCGTGCTCAGTGTGATGTAGGAGCCGGTGTGGCGACGCTTGCCATTGACCAGCACGAGCACCTGATCAGGCGAGAGGCCGCGCAGCTGCGCCGGGCGCGCCGCATCGGTGCCGTCGGTGATCGCCGGGCGGGGAAAGTTCAGCGAAGGCACGATGCGCGACAACGCGGTCGCGAGTTCAGTCGTGCCGCTCGCCTGCAGCGCCTCCGGCGTGATGATGTCGATCGGCGACAGCGACTCGGCGACGGTGCGGTCGACCACCTTGGTGCCGGTGACGACGATCGTGTCGAGGTGTTTGGCCGGTTCGGCCGCATCGGGCTGCTGCTGCGCCCAGGCGCTATGCGTGTATGTCGTCGCCAGCGCCAGCGCAATCAGTGTGCAAAGCTCGTTCGATTTCACGCGCATGAGGAACTCCAAGGTCGCCAAGGGTAAAATTATGTAAACAAGCTTGCCCACGGTATCGCTGCCCGAAAATGCAGTCAACGTGACTTCCGGGGCATTCGATGCTTGAATCGCCGCCCGCGCACCACATCTCGGTGCGGCTTCTCTGTTGGGATATTTTGATCGATGCCGATTTACGAATTTGAGTGCCGTGCCTGCAATGCGCGCTTCGACCGCCTGCAGAAACTCAGCGATCCCGATCCGGAGGTCTGTCCGGAGTGCGGCGCAAAGCAGCAGGTGTCGCGACGACTGACCGCGCCGGCATTCCGCCTCGCCGGCTCGGGCTGGTACGAAACCGACTTCAAGAAAGACGGCGACAAGAAGCGCAATCTCGCCGGCAAGGACGAGGCGGCAAAATCGGCCGAGCCCGCGGGCAAGGCCGATGCGGCCAAGCCCGCTGCAGCGCCTGCCGCGGAAGCGAAGCCGAAGGAATCCGCCAAACCCGCGGCCAGCCCGGTGAATGGCAGCTGAGGCATTTCCTGCTGCGCGCTAAACGCTTGTGCGCTGTGACGTTGACGCGAATCGGAGTAGGGTAAACTCGGTTCCGGTCGTCAACGGAGGGAGTGCACCATGTACATTCGGGTATCGGCTTTCATTTCCATTTTGATTGCGGGCCTGGCCGGCGTCACAGCCGTTCAAGCGCAGCCCTACGGTGGGTACGGGCAGCAGCAGTACGGCGAAGCGGTGGATTGCAAGAGCAGCGGCTACAACTACCAGCGCTGCGAAGTGCCGTGGCGCGACGCGCGCATCGCGCGCCAGCTTTCCGATACGCAATGCATCCGCGGGCGCACTTGGGGTTTTGATCCGCGTGGCGGATTCATCTGGGTGGATCGCGGTTGCGCGGCGCGTTTTGTCGAAGGCGGCTACGGCGGCGGTGGTGGCTACGGCGGTGGCGGTGGTTACTGGCAGCCCGGTCCGGAGTGGAATCAACGCTTCAGCGTGACCTGCGAAAGCGAGGGTGGTGGCAACCGCTTCTGCCAGGTCGATGTGGGTGGCGGCGGCCGCGTCTCTCTCGAACGCCAGCTCTCCAGCACGCCGTGCTACGAGGGGCGGAACTGGGGCTGGAACCGGGGTGGTGTATGGGTCAGTCAGGGCTGCCGCGCGACCTTCGTGATCGATCGCCGCTGGCGGTGAGGCCGAGCGCCTGCGCGATGCGTTGAAGCGCATCGCGCGCGAGGCCGAACGCCCGGAGCAGGATGCGCGAAGGGCAGGTTGCTTGGCGAGGCCGGGACGGCCGAGCTTAGCAACAACCCGAGCGAAGCGAGGCACTTATGGAAACGAAGCACCCGCCGCTTGGCGGGTGTTTCCGTTTGCAGTGCAGCAAAAACCTTCGTAGGATGCGCGACCGGGTTTCCGCAGCTTGCCGCACGCGACACGTGTGCGCGCGCGGCGCCGGACATCAGCATCTTGAAGCGGAGTAGTTTCTTGGGTATGCGTTCGCAGTTTTGCGGCCTGGTCGACGAGAGCCTGGTCGATAAAGAAGTCGTGCTGTGCGGCTGGGTCGACACGCGCCGCGATCATGGCGGCGTGATCTTCATCGATCTGCGCGATCACGAAGGCATCGTGCAAGTCGTGGTCGAGCCCGAGAATGCCGGCGCGTTCGCCGCGGCCGAGCATGTGCGCTACGAATACTGCCTGCGCATCACCGGCAAGGTGCGTCCGCGCCCGGCTGGCCTCGTCAACGAGCGCCTGCGCACCGGCAAGATCGAAGTCGTCGCGGACAAGGTCGACGTGCTCAACGCGGCGGCGCCCTTGCCGTTCATGCTCGACGACGAGGCGGGCGAGGAAGCGCGCCTGCGCTATCGTTATCTCGACCTGCGCCGTCCGGAAATGCAGCGACGCATGCGTCTGCGCACCAAGCTCGTCTCGGCGATCCGCCACCATCTTGACGCACGCGGTTTCCAGGACATCGAAACGCCGATCCTGACCAAGGCCACGCCCGAAGGCGCGCGCGACTTCCTCGTGCCGGCGCGCATGCACCCGGGCGAGTTCTACGCGCTGCCGCAGTCGCCGCAACTGTTCAAGCAGATCCTGATGATGGCGGGATTCGACCGCTACTATCAGATCGCGCGCTGCTTCCGCGACGAGGCGTTGCGCGCCGACCGTCAGCCCGAATTCACCCAGCTCGACATGGAATTCGCGTTTGTGGAAGAACGCGACGTGCAGGACACGGTCGAGGCGATGATCCGCGCCGTGTTCAAGGAAGTCGTCGGCGTCGATCTCGCCGATCCGTTTCCGCGCATGACCTGGGCCGAGGCAATGCGCCTGTACGGTTCGGACAAGCCCGACCTGCGTATTCCGCTGCAGCTCGTCGACATCGCACAGCACGTCAAACACGTCGACTTCAAGGTGTTCTCCGGCCCGGCCAACGATGCGGGCGGCCGCGTTGCGGCGCTGCGTCTGCCGAACGGCGGGAGCCAGCCGCGCAAGTATCTCGACGATCTCGGCGTGTACGTCGCGCGTTATGGCGCCAAGGGTCTCGCCTGGATCCGCATCGACGATATCGCCAAGGGTCGCGACGGCCTGACGTCGCCGATCGTGAAATTCCTCGACGATGCCGCGCTAGACGGCATCTTCAAGGCGACCGGTGCCCAGAATGGCGATGTGATTTTCTTCGGCGCCGGCCCGTACAACGTCGTCAGCGATTTCATGGGCGCGCTGCGCCTGAAAGTCGGCAAGGACAATGGCTTCGTCGCCGAAGGCTGGGCGCCGTTGTGGGTCACCGACTTCCCGATGTTTGAATACGACCACGAAGGCAAGCGATACGTCGCCCTGCACCATCCATTCACCGCGCCGAAGGTCGACGATATCGGCGATCTGCAGAAGAATGCCGCGACCGCGGTGTCGCGCGGCTACGACATGGTGCTCAACGGCAACGAGATCGGCGGCGGTTCGATCCGCATCCATCGTCCGGAAATGCAGAGCGCGGTGTTTGAGCTGATCGGTATCGGCGCGGAAGAAGCGCAAGCCAAGTTCGGCTTTCTGCTCGACGCGCTCAAATACGGCGCACCGCCGCACGGTGGCATCGCCTTCGGCATCGACCGCATCGCGGCGTTGATGGCCGGCACCGAATCGATCCGCGACGTGATCGCGTTCCCCAAGACCACGACCGCGCAGTGCCTGATGACCGAAGCGCCGTCGAGCGTGCCCGAGGTGCAGCTGCAGGAGCTGCATATACGCGTAGTGAAACCGGTCAAAGCCTAGTCGGACCATCGTGAGCGAACACGTCATCCTGTTGCACGGCTTGTGGATGCGCGGCTTTACGCTCGCGGCGTTGCGCCGTCGACTCGAGCGCGAAGGCTACACGGTCGATCTGTTCGATTACGCCAGCGTTATGCATCAGCCGGAAGAGAGCGTTGGCAAGCTGGTTGCCCACGTGCAGTCGATTCGCGCGAAGAAGATCCACTACGTCGGCCACAGTCTCGGCGGTCTCATGGCCTTGCGCGCGGTGCAGCGCATGCCGCGCGCAGCGCCGGGCTGCATCGTCTGCCTCGGCTCGCCGCTGCGCGGCAGCGCGGTCGCACGCAGCGTGGCGCAGATGCCGGGCGGTTCGTTCGTGATCGGCAAAAGTCTCGATGTGCTGCTCGACGGTCTCGATCGATGGACCGGCAAGCGTGCGGTCGGGGTGATCGCCGGCCGCCTGCCGTTCGGCCTCGGTCTCGTGTTCGGCGCCTTGCCGATGCCGCACGACGGCACGGTCAGCGTGGAGGAAACGCAGCTGCCCGGCGTCACTGATCATTGCATCGTGCCGGCGACGCACACGGGACTGCTGTTCTCCGACGAAGTCGCGTCGCAGACGATCAGTTTCCTGCGCAGCCAGCGCTTTGCGCGCGCGGCGTAATCGCGCGCAGTGATAAAATTCCCCATTCGCGGCTAACCGGCAGATCGTGCGCAAATCGCTCATCCCGAGTCTGGACTCCCGAGTTCCGAGCCGCGGCGCCTGCGTGCGCATCATGGGCATCGATCCCGGATCGCAACGTACCGGCATCGGCATCATCGACGTCGATGGCGCCGGGCGTTCGCAGCATGTGTTCCACACTGCCGTGTCGCTGCTCGGCAACGAAAATTTTCCGCTGCGACTGAAGCAGATTTTCGACGAGATACTGGCGACGATCGCCGAGCATCGCCCACACGAGGTCGCGATCGAGCGCGTATTCATGGCGCGCAATGCCGATTCGGCGTTGAAGCTCGGTCAGGCGCGCGGCGCGGCGATCTGCGCCGCAGTGCAGGCGGGGTTGCCGATCAGCGAATATGCCGCGCGAGAGATCAAGCAATCGGTCACCGGCGGCGGCGGCGCGGAGAAGCGCCAGGTGCAGCACATGGTCGGTATACTTTTGTGCCTCACGCAGAAATTGCAGGCCGACGCGGCCGACGCGCTCGCGATCGCGCTCACGCACGCGCACACGCGTACGACCGCACAGCGCATCGGCGCGAGCACGGCTGCGGCGCAACTGCTCGCGACGGCGCGCACTGGCCGCCGGCGCTCAACCCGCGCGCGCTGGGTGCAGGCATGATCGGTCGTCTGACGGGCAAGCTCGCGGCGAAGCAGCCGCCATGGCTGCTGATCGATGTCGGCGGCGTCGGCTACGAAGTCGAAGCGCCGATGTCGACGATCTTCGACCTGCCGGAAACCGGGCGCGACGTGACGTTGTTCGTCCACTACGCGGCGAAGGAAGACACGGTCGCGTTGTACGCGTTCCTGCGCGAGAGCGAGCGCCTGTTGTTCCGCGCCTTGCAGAAGGTCAGCGGCATCGGCGCGAAGACCGCGCTCGCGGTGCTGTCGGGCGTGAGCACCGACGAATTCGCTCGGCTCGTGCAATCGGGCGACATCGCCGCGCTGACGCGCATCCCCGGCATCGGCAAGAAAACCGCCGAGCGCATCGTGGTCGAACTACGCGATCGCGTCGATGGCATGGCACTTGCTGTAACGGCTGGCGGCACCATATCAGGGCCAAAGGATCCGCAAACCGAGGCGATCAGCGCCTTGCAACAGCTAGGTTACAAACCCTCAGAAGCATCTCGCCTCGTCAAGGACGTCGCGGCGGCAGGGGACGGCGCGGAAGCACTCATCCGCAAGGCTCTCAAGGCGGCACTGCGTTAGTCCACGCGTTCCCTCCTGGAACACATCAGGAACGACATCATGCATGCAAGCACCCAAACCCTGACTCCGACCGAGTTGCGCAGTGCGTTCTCGCGCATGGCGCTCGGCGCGCTCGGCGTCGTGTTCGGCGACATCGGCACGAGCCCGCTGTACACGATTCACAGCACCTTTGGTGACAAAGCGCTCGCGGTGAACGAAGCGAACATTTTTGGTGTGCTGTCGCTCGTATTCTGGCTGCTCGTCGTCATCGTTTCGCTCAAGTATGTCGTGTTCATCATGCGTGCGGACAACAAGGGCGAGGGCGGCATCATGGCACTGATGGCGCTGGCGCAGCGCGGTGCACGCGACAATCTGCGCCTCAAGCACGCGATCGTCGTGTTTGGTCTGCTTGGTGCTGCACTGTTCTACGGCGATGGCGTGATCACGCCAGCGATTTCGGTGCTGTCGGCGGTCGAAGGTCTCAAGGTTGCCGCGCCGCAGCTCGAACAATGGATCGTGCCCGTCACGATCGTGATCCTGCTCGTACTGTTCGTCGTGCAGAGCCGCGGCACGGCTTCGGTCGGTGCGGTGTTCGGGCCGGTCATGCTGCTGTGGTTCGGTACGATTGCTGTGCTCGGCATGAAGGAAATTCTCGACCGACCGCACATCCTGCATGCGCTGAATCCCTATTACGGCTTCGAGTTCTTTCTGCGCAACGGTTTCCACGGTTTCCTTGCGCTCGGTGGCGTCGTGCTCGCGATCACCGGCGGCGAAGCGCTGTACGCGGACATGGGGCATTTCGGCCGCAATCCGATTCGCGCGGCGTGGTTCGGCCTTGTGTCGTTTTCGCTCGTGCTCAATTATTTCGGCCAGGGCGCGCTGCTCCTCGATAACGACCAAGCGATCGACAATCCGTTCTACAAGCTCGTGCCGACCCCGTTGCTGCTGCCGATGATCGTGCTGGCCTGCGTCGCGACGATCATCGCCTCGCAGGCGGTGATCACCGGCGCGTTCTCGATGACGCGCGAGGCGATCCAGCTCGGCTTCTCGCCGCGCATGAAGATCAAGCACACCTCGCGCGATACGCAGGGGCAGATCTACATCCCGTGGGTCAACAAGTCGCTGCTCGTGTTCGTCATCGCCGCGGTGATCGGCTTCAAGACCTCGGACAACCTCGGCGCGGCCTATGGCATCGCGGTGACCGGCACGATGCTGATCACGACCCTGCTCGCCCTGGTCGTGGAGCGTCGTCTGTGGGGCTGGAGCCGCGCCGCGGTCGTCGTGGTAGGCCTGCTGTTCATCACGATCGACCTGTCGCTGTTCAGCGCGAACGCGATCAAGATCGAGGAGGGCGGCTGGTTCCCGCTCGTGCTCGGCGCCGGGGTGTTCATCGTGATGAGCACCTGGCGCAAGGGCCGCGATCTGGTCTTGCGCGAATTGAAGCAGAGCGGCCTCGCGCTCGAACCGTTCATCGACAGCGTCACCTCGCATCCACCCCTGCGCGTGCCGGGCACGGCGATCTTCCTCACCGCGAACATCAGCGCCGTACCGAACGCGCTGCTGCACAATCTGAAACACAACAAGGTGCTCCACGATCGCAACATCCTCATGACGGTCGAAACGCTCGACGTGCCGGTGGCCGAATATGGCGAGCGCACCGAGATCACCGCGCTCGGACACGAGTTCTATCGCGTGATCCTGCGTTTCGGTTTTACCGAGGATCCGAACATTCCCGCGGCGCTGACGAGTTGCGAAGCGAGCGGTCTCGGCTTCGACATGATGGATACGACCTTCTTCATCAGTCGCGAAACCGTCATCGCCGCCGATGGCGCGCGCGGTATGGCGATGTGGCGCGACAAGCTGTTCGCGTTCTTGAACCGCAATGGCGTGCCGGCGACGGCGTTTTTTCACATTCCGGGTAATCGCATGATCGAGCTCGGGACGCGAGTCGAAATCTGAGATTCCTGACGCATACGCACGCGCATGAACGCGCAGCGCATCGCGATCACGATCGATACCGCTACCGTCGTCGACGGACTGCTTCTGGCGCCAAACGATGCGCGTGCCGGCTATGTGTTAGCCCACGGTGCGGGCGCGGGCATGACGCATCCGTTTCTCGCGGCCGTCGCGGAGGGACTCGCCACGCGCGGCATTGCAACGTTGCGCTACCAGTTTCCGTACATGCAGCGCGGCTCGCGCCGGCCCGATGCGCCCGCAACGGCACAGGCAACCGTGCGCGCCGCCGTCGCGGAAGCGATGCGGCGCCTGCCGCAGCTGCCGCTCTTCGCCGGCGGCAAGTCGTTTGGCGGGCGCATGACTTCACAGGCGCAGGCAGCGGCGCCACTGCCTGCGGTGCGTGGCTTGGCCTTTCTCGGATTCCCATTGCATCCGGCCAAGCGCCCGTCGGACGCGCGCGCGGCGCATCTGTTCGATGTGCAGGTACCCATGCTGTTTCTGCAGGGCACGCGCGACGAACTGGCCGATCTGGCGCTGCTGCAGCCGCTGATCGAACGGCTTGGTGCACGCGCGACGCTCGCGCAATTCGATGCCGCCGATCATTCGTTCCATGTGCCCGCGAGAAGCGGGCGCAACGACGCCGAGGTGTTGCAACAGCTGCTCGACGTGCTGGCGCAGTGGATCGCTGCCACTACGTGATCGCACTGCGGTTTCGTAATGTCCGCGCGCCGCATCCGCCTGTCATAATGCGCGCATGAACGACCGCGTCATTTCCGCCGCCGCCTCGCGCGAGGACGAACTCGCCGAGGCTTCGATCCGCCCGCAAAAACTGACCGAGTATCTCGGCCAGGCGTCGGTGCGCGAACAGCTCGGTATCTACATCGAGGCGGCGCGGCGGCGTGGTGAGGCGCTCGATCATGTATTGATCTTCGGTCCGCCCGGACTCGGCAAGACCACGCTGTCGCATGTGATCGCGAACGAGCTTGGCGTCAATCTGCGTACGACGTCGGGGCCGGTGATCGAGCGCGCGGGCGATCTCGCGGCGCTGCTGACGAATCTGCAGCCGCGCGACGTGCTGTTCGTCGACGAGATTCATCGTCTCTCGCCCGTGGTCGAGGAAATCCTCTACCCGGCGATGGAGGACAACCAGATCGACATCATGATCGGCGAGGGCCCGGCGGCGCGCTCGATCAAGCTCGACCTGCCGCCGTTCACCCTGATTGGCGCGACCACGC
>CAZDWH010000045.1:8859-17945 GCA_964509025.1 uncultured Rhodanobacteraceae bacterium | reverse complement strand
TCGCCGGCACTTTCCATTGCGCCGCCGCAGCGGCGATCAGCATCGCGCGCGCGGACGCACCGGCCTGACGCAGCGGCAGGAACTGATCGCGGATACTCGACGAGCCGCCGGTGATCCACAGCCCCGGCACCTCACGCAGGATGCGGCTCAACACGCGGCCCGTCGTGCGCTTGGCCAGGCCCTGTTCTTCCTCGGTGAACATCGCATTGTTCTCGATGATCATCGCCTGATTGTTGTAGATGCCGTCGTAGCCGGCCTGCTCGAATTTCACCTGCGCCATGTCGGCGTCCATCTCCTCGGCGAGCAGCGTGGCGAGGCCGGTAGACGAACCCTGCCCCATCTCCGCCGCGGCGAGCATCAACGTGATCGTATTGTCCGCGCCGACCTTGACCCAACCGTTGAGCGCGGTCTGTCCAGGTTGCAACGTCAGCGGCTTGCCCGGAATCAGACGTTGCCGCGACGGCCATGCGGCCCAGCCGACCGCGAGCGCGCCAATCGCGCCAAGGCTGCCGAGGATGAAACGGCGGCGACGTTTGGACTTGGCCATGACGGTTCCTCGGGTTGCATCGAGCGTCGATGCTTCGAGTCTACGCAACGCCATCCGCTGGCGCCAGTCGTTGCGGGCGCAGTGGCCCTGCGCATCAGCGACGCGCACGCGCATACTCGCCGCGGAGGAGTAGCACATGACGATTTCGACCAGCCACATCGACACCGCCACCAAGCGCGCGCGTTTTCGCCAGCTGCACGAGTCCGGCTGTTTCGTGCTGCCCAATCCATGGGATGCGGGCAGTGCGCGACGCCTCGAGAAGCTCGGTTTCGCCGCGCTTGCCTCGTCGAGCGCCGGCATGGCCTGGGCGCTCGGCCGCGAGGATTACCATGTGCCGCGCGATCTCGTGCTCGATCATCTGCGCATGCTGTGTGCGGCCACCGACCTGCCGATCAACGCGGATTTCGAAGATGGCTTTGCAGCGGATGCTGCCGGCGTTGCCGCCAACGTCACGCTCGCGATCGACACCGGCATTGCAGGCCTGTCGATCGAGGATCGCAAGGGCGACGGCTTGCGCGATCTAGCCGACGCCGTCGCGCGCGTGCGCGCCGCGCGCGAGGCGATCAATCGCAGCGGCCATGACGTAATGCTGATCGCGCGCAGCGAAGGCTATCTCGCCGGCCAGCCCGATCTCGCCGCGACGATCGCGCGCCTCAAGGCCTATGCCGATGCCGGCGCCGACGTGCTCTACGCGCCCGCGATCACCTCGCTCGACGAGATTCGCGCCGTCGTCGCGGCCGTCGCGCCGAAGCCGGTCAATGTGCTGCTGTGGGGTCCAACGATGCGCGTCGCCGATCTCGCCGCGCTCGGCGTGCGCCGCGTGAGCACCGGCGGCTCACTCGCCGCCGCAGCGTGGAGCGGATTCGAGCGCGCCGCGCGGCAGCTGCTCGAAACGGGCATGCTGCCGCCGCGCGAGTGAAGCGGGTGCGGTGAATCGCTCCCCTACTTGTAACCGAGAAAATCCAGGCTCGCCTGCAGCATCGCCTGCGTGCCGATAGCAAGCGCGCCTTCGTCGACGAAGAACCGCGGCGAGTGATTGGCCGGCGCCGCGGCGGCGTCCTGGCCTGCCGGCGTAGTGCCGACGAAGAAATACACCGACGGCGCCTTGGCGCCGATCGCCAGATGCGGAAAATCCTCGGACGCGGTCCAGCGTTCGGCTTCGATCACGTGTTCCGTGCCGAGCGCTTTTTCCAGGCTGGTACGCACGCGCACGGTCAGCGCGGGGTCGTTGTAGTTGACCGGGTTGCGCTCTTCGTCGGATTTCGGCATCTGCACATCGACCGTCGCGCCGTTAGCAGCGGCGACGTGTTCGGCGATATTGGTCAGGCTCGCGACGATCTGCTTGCGCATGCTTTCGTCGAAGGTGCGGATCGTGCCGGCCAGGTCGGCGCTGTCGGGCACGATGTTGAAGCGCGAGCCGCCGTTGAACGTGCCGAAGGTGACCACGGCCGGCGCCTTGTTGATGTCGAGCTGGCGGCTGACGATGGTCTGCGCAGAAGTGACGATCTCGGCAGCTGTGACGATCGGATCAATGCCCTTCCACGGCACCGCGCCGTGCGACTGCTTGCCGTGCACCGTCATGTGGAACTGGTCCGAACTCGCCATCGCGCCGGCTGGACGCACGGCGACGATACCGACGTTGTACGCGCTTACCACGTGCATGCCGAAGATCGCGTCGGGCTTGAAGTCCTTGAACACACCATCGCGCACCATGCCGGGCGCACCGCCGGTTTCACCGGGCGGCACGCCTTCCTCGGCCGGCTGGAAGATCAGCATGACTTCGCCCGGCAAGTCGTTTTTCATGCGCGCGAAAATCTCGGCGAGGCCGAGCAGCATCGCCGTATGCGCGTCGTGGCCGCAAGCGTGCATCACGCCGACGGTCTTGCCGAGGTATTCACCCTTCGCCTTCGAGGCGAACGGCAGATCGACTTCTTCGACAACCGGCAGAGCATCCATGTCGGCGCGGATCGCGAGCTTCGGCCCCGGTTTGCCGCCCTTGAGCACGCCGACGACGCCGGTGTGCGCGATGCCCGTGCGCACCGCGTAGCCGAGCTTCTTCAATTCATCGGCGACGAGCTTGGCCGTGCGCTGCTCGCGGTTGCTGAGTTCCGGATGCTGATGGATATCGCGGCGCCATGCCGTCACGTCTTGCAGCACGGATTGCGTGAGCTGCTGCGAGGTCTGCGCGGCGAACGCATTCGAGACGACGAGCGCGAGGATCGCGGCGGTTGAAATTTTCTTGCGCATATCAGACTCCGAGGACGAGATCCTCCGCCTCGACGCGATCGAGACGGATCTTGTTGGCGAACAGCGAAAACGCGAGCGTGCCGGCGAGTCCGTTCGCACGCTGCACCCATGGCGGCAGGTACACGGGAGATGTGACGTAGCCCGAGTCGAAATACGGTTCGAGCGCGAGCACGTCGTGCAGGGTCATCTTGCCGGCGAACAGGCTGCGGCAGAGTTTCAGTTTCTGGTTCTTCAGCGCCCAGCGGAAGAAGGTGTGCACCGAGAGCAGACCGTGCAGGTACACCGCGTCCTTGGTGAAGGCCGCACCGCCGCCCGTCGGCGCGCCGCGGAACACGCGCATCGCCGAGGTGAAGCTGTCGGATTCGTTCTGACCGACACCGAGGAAAAACTTGAACACTTCGATGAAGTCCGCGCCGTTGAGCGCCATGTCGATCGCGACAATGCGCAGGCTGATGCGCTTCATGCGCCCGATGTCGATCGCACCCGACATCAGTTCGGCGAAGGTCGCAAGGCCTTCCTGCGTCGCGGTGATGCGCGGCGAATTGAGTGCGAGCGACTTGAGGTTCGGCTGGGCACGTCCGTTGAGCGCGGTGAGCGAATGCACGAAGGCTTCGTGTTCGAGCAGTTGATGGCGGTCGTAGTCGGAGAAGCTCGTGCCCGAACGCAGGCGGATGCGCGTCGGCCCCGCCGCGGCTTTCGCGATCAGCTGCGGATCGAGCTCGACCGTGACCTTGTCATGGGTGAAGAACGCGCTGATCGATTGCTGCAACTCGCCCTGCAACTGCTCGGCCGAGACGCGTGCCGCCTGATCTTCGACGCCGATCTCGCGGCCGAGTTCGTCGGCAAGTTCGATGAAGTGACGCGCCGCATCGAGATTGCTGACCGTGCCGCCGGGCAGGCGGTCGCCGGGGCGGCCGAACAGGCGCACCGAATGTTCCGTGATGCCGGGAGTTCCTGCCGCGTCGAGCAGCTCGGTAGCGAAGCGCCACGACTGCGCGGTGCGGCGCAGATAGTCGCCAACCGGATGCTGCGCGTCGGCCGCGAGAAAGATGTCTTCGAGTTCCTCGCGCGCCCGCGTGTAGTCCGCACGCGCATACTCGACCTGGGGCAAGGTCGCATTGCCGCGCCGCCAGGCGTCGAGGAACTGCATCTGCATCGACGCGGGCCAGCTCACTGCGGCAAGCAGCTTGATGCCCTTGACCGTCGCGACGAGGCGCTGGTCGAGCTCGCTCAGGCGTTGCAGGGTCGTGTCGTCCGCCACGCAGCGACGTTAGCGCATTCGCGGGGATTTTCAACCCCGCAACGCACGGGCATCAGTTTTGCGTAGCGACGAACGACGGCAGACCGAGCGCGGCACGCAGCGGATCGAGCTGGTCGCCGTATTTCGCCGCGCGCGCCGTGTCGCGCCGCAGAGGCTCACGCACCTGCGCCGCACTGATGGTTTTGATGCGCCGTTCAGTCGTGTGAAACTGCATGCAAGCCATGTCGAAATTCAGGCCGCAGAAATGCAGCAACTCCTGCGTCTTGCGCTGCTGATCGCCAACCAGGTCTTCCAGAACCAGTGTATGGATGCGATCGGGATATAGCGCGCTCCAATGGCTGCAGGCTCGGTCGAAATCGCGCCAGTATGCGCCGATGTCGTTCATGTCATAGGCGTAGGAATGCGGATCCTGATTGAACCATTGGCGATAGCACGAGAGCGCAGATTCGATCGGATCGCGCCGGCAAACAACAACTCGTGCTGCGGGGAGCATCGCAAGCAACGGTCCGATGACGCGCCAATTTCCAAGCGACTTGTCGGTGAGATGCGTCTCGCGTCCCGGTGGCGGAGCCGTCATTTGCAAGTAGCGCTCCCCCATGCGCTGCCAATCCGCATGAGTGGCTCGATTTGCCCAAGCCGCCAGTTCGCAACCCCTGCGTTTTTCCCCTTCCGCGATTACCGCTCCCACATACCCCTGCTCGCCACCACCCTGTACATCTCGATGCGAAGCCAGAATCTGTTCCACGAGCGTAGATCCCGAGCGTGGCAAACTCACTAAGAAGATGAGTCCAGTTCCTTGGGTTTCGTGCGCGCTGGCGTGGACGGCGGGGAATGCATGCAGCATCGCGTCGATTTGTTTGCTTGCTTTCGCCGCGTTCCAGAAAACCCGTTGACGCACCTCCGCATTAGCCTGTACCAGTGCGCTGAACGCCTCGTCGTATCGTTCGTAGTCCTCCAATGCTTTGGCCAGCGCAAACTGCAAGGCGGTCCGCTCATCGCCACATTCCTCACGCGCGCGTAACGCATCGCGAATTTGGTCGATGTCGGATGGAAGCATCGGCACGTTTTTCAGATTGGACAACCCAAACCAGGGCCACGGGGCGAGCGGATCTAGCTCGAGCACCGCACGGTAGTCCGACACGACATCGTCGATCTTGCCATATTCACGCAACAAATCGGCCCTGATCATGCGTGCGGCAACATTGCGGGGTTCCAATGCGATCGCACGATCGAGCGCCCGCAAGCCATCCTCGGCGCGGTCCTGCATAAAAAGTATACTTGCACGGTTCAGCCATACCGGCGGAAAGTTCGGCGCGAGCAGGCACGCGCGCTTGAATGCCGCAAGCGCACCCTCCAAATCGCCGATGCCGCGGCGCGCGGCACCCAGACTGTTTTGTACGAGCGCGTTGCTGGGCGCGCGCGCGGCCAAAGCCACGAGTACAGCGTTGCCTTCGCCACGCCGGCCACACCCACACAACGCGACGCCGAGCAGCCGTGTCGCTGCCACCAGCCCCGGCTGCTCGCGCAGAATTGCCCGCGCCTCGCTGACCGCGCTCTCGAACTCGCCACGTTTCAGTGTTTGCTCAAGATTCCGCAGCTTGCTCTCAACTTCAGGCGTGCGTTTATTACGAACCGATTCCATCGTCATAGCGTTTCGTCGTGCTGGCGCTCCATCCGCAATAACGCCGCGTGCTCCGATCGGTGGACATCCATGGCGGGTTATTCGCGCAGTGCCGCGCGAAGTGCGTCGAGCGATGCGCCATATCGCGCGGCACGCGCAGTGTCGGAACGTATGGGAGTGCGTACCTGGCTGGCGCTCAGCGTGTTGACGGCCCGCTGCGTCTTGTGGAACTGCAGGCACGCCGAATCGAAAGGCAATCCGCAAAACTCGAGCAGCGCGCGGATTTCCTGCTCAGGCTGGGCAACCAGCGACTCATAAGCCTGCAGGCGCACCGCCTGCGGGTACTGCAGCAGCCAGCGTCGTGACGCTCGATCGAAATCATGCATGTACGCCACGATCGACGCCACGTCGTAACTCCACGCCTGTGCCGCGCCGCCGAAATTCTGTCGATAGCACGACAGGGCCGTTTCGAGTGGATCTCGGCTGCAGAGAACGATGCGGGCGCCGGGGAGCATGCGCCGTACCGCGCCGACATAGCGCCAGTTGGCGAGCGACTTGTCGGTAAACCACGGCTTGCGCTCGCGCCAACGCGCAGTGCGCGCAAGATAATCCCGCCCCAAACGGCACCAGTCCGCGTCGGAAATCTGCGGGGCCCACGTGGCAAAGGCGCTGCCTCGCCGCCTGCTTTCCGCCTCGATCACCGCATCCAGATCATCGAGCTCGCCGGCACCTTCGACTTGCGCATGCGACGCCAGTATCTGCTCAATGAGCGTCGATCCAGCGCGTGGCAGACTTGCGATAAAGATGACCTCAGACCCGGCTTGCGCTGACGATGCCGGCGCAGGCACCTCAAACGCGGCGAGAATCACATCCACTTCCTTACTGGCTGTGGCGGCATCCCAGGGAAGGATGCGGCGCACGCCCGCGTTCGCTTCGTCGAGCACGGCAAATGCGTCGGCGTAACGACCATGATCGTCAAGCGCCTGCGCCAACACGAAGCCCAGCGCGTAGCGATCGCGCTCGTGAAGGGCGGCATCGCGACGCAGTCGTTGCAATTGTTCGACATCTTCAGAAGAGAAGTGCTGGCTTTTCAACCCGGCCAAACCCAGCCATGCACCGACCGCCGCCGGATTGTCGCGCAGCACTTCACGATATTCGGCATTCGACTCGTCCTCACGCCCCAGCGCGAGCAGCATCGCACCACGATGGATGCGCGCCGCAAACACTCGCGGCGCACGCTCGAGCGCATGGTCGATCGCCACGAGCGATTCCTCGGGCCGGTTGTCGATCGCCAATAACGAAGCAAGGTTCTGCCAGGCCTGGATCAGGTCAGGCGCCAGCTGCGTGGCCCGCTCAAACGCATCAATCGCACGCGCTCGCTGACCTTCAGCGACCAAGGCTGCGCCGAGGCTGTTTTGGATAATCGCATCGCCAGGAGAAATCGCCACGGCGCGTTCCAGAGCGGCGACCGCTTCCGTACGCCGTCCGACTGCGCTCATGGCAGCGCCGAGAAGCCGCCATGCTTTGGCGTTGTCGGGCGCCCGCTGTACCGCTTCCTGCGCTTGGCTGATCGCACGCACAAAGTCGCCGCGTACAAGACTTTGCTCTGCCGACGCAAGGAATTCCTCAACGCGCATCGACACAGCCGATACCTTGGTGACCGCTTCGATCCTCTTTTTTGACACCGCACTCATCTGGGGCAGTGTGCCTTACTCGGTGGCGCCAAGGCGTAACGGTTTGTAAAGATTTGGTCACATCTGCCCTTATCGCCGCCCGTACTTGTCGATCAAGCGCTTGCCCAGTGCCTTGTTCGCGACGCGCGCGTTGGCCTTGCGTTCGAGTTGCGCGGCAAGCGTGTCGCTCGCGGCGGCGAGTTCGTCGCGGAGCTTGAGGAAACTCTCCCAGCGTGCGGGATCGAGCGCGCCGGCTTCGAGCGCGGCGCGCACGGCGCAGCCGGGTTCGTTGCCATGCGTGCAATCGGCGAAGCGGCATTGCTGCGCCAGTGTGTCGATGTCATCGAAGCTCGCGGCGGCGAGATCCTCGTCGCCGGTCAGTTTGAGTTCGCGCATGCCCGGCGTGTCGATCAGGCAGGCACCCGACGGCAGCGTGAGCAGGGCGCGATAAGTGGTCGTGTGACGGCCGCGGCTGTCGTGCTCGCGCACATCGCCGGTCGATTGACGTTCGCGTCCGAGCAGGGTGTTGGTCAGCGTCGACTTGCCCGCGCCAGAGGAGCCGACCAGCACGACCGTGTTGCCGCGCACGAGATAGCCCGCGAGCGGAGCGAGGTCGGCCGCGTCCTTGGCGTTGAGCGCGAGCACGTCGACCTGCGCAGGCAGCAGCGCGCGCAACTCGCCAAGCATTGTATACTTTGCCTCATCCTCCACTTTGTCGGCCTTGGTCAGCACGATCACCGGTGTGGCGCCGCTGCCCTGGATCAGGGCGAGATAGCGTTCGACGCGGCGCGGATTGAAATCGCCGTCGAGCCCCATCAGCACGAACACCGCATCGATATTGGTCGCGATGATCTGGCGCTGGTAACGCTCGCCGGCGGCCGCACGGCTCAACACCGTGCGGCGCGGCAGCACCTCGTGAATCAGGCTCGGATCCGCGCTGTCGATCAGGACGAAATCGCCGACCGCCGGGCGCTCAGCCGGATCGGCGCCACGGCGCAGAAAGCGCGGCACCGGTCGCGCGACGAGTTCATCCGCGCCGTCGTGCACGCGGTAGCCATTGCGATGCTGCGCGATCACGCGCGCGATGCGCCAGCCGGGCTGCATCGATTCGGGCAGCGGCGTGCCCGCGCGCCAGCCGATCGCCGCGAGCCCCTTTTCGATTTCCGTGCCTTCCGCCATGCCGCCATTCTAGCTGGCGCGTCACACAAAGCCGCGATTTGCTTGAATTTGCGCCCTGTTTCGCTAGGATGGTGGGCCACACTCAGCAGTACAGTTCCACAGGCCCCGCCCCCATGCCGATGAAGAATCCGACCGCCCCGGTGCGTACCAGCAGCCGGCTGCACGATGTTCGCTATGAAATCCGCGGCGAGCTCGCGCAGCGGGCGCGTGAGCTCGAGGCCGCCGGGCGCGAGATCATCAAGGTCAATATCGGCAATCCGGGCGTGTTCGGCTTCACCGTGTCCAATCACGTGCGTGAGACGATCGAACAGAACCTCGCACGCGCCGAAACCTATTGCCACCAGAAAGGCATCCTGCCCGCGCGCGAAGCAATCGTCGCGCAGCAGCGCGAGCACGGCATCACGAATTCGCATGTCGACCGCATCTTTATCGGCAATGGCGTAAGCGAGTTGATCGATCTCGCGCTGCGTGCGCTGCTCGACAACGGCGACGAAGTGCTGCTACCGAGTCCCGACTATCCGCTGTGGAGCGCGGCGACCGTGCTCAATGGCGGCAAGC
>CAZDWH010000045.1:0-8849 GCA_964509025.1 uncultured Rhodanobacteraceae bacterium | reverse complement strand
GTCGTGGTGAACCCGAACAATCCGACCGGCGCGGTGTACCCGCGCGCGGTGCTCGAAGCGATCGTCGGGATCGCCGCGCGCCATCGCCTGGTGATACTGTCCGACGAAATCTACGACGAGATCGTCTACGACGGCGCGGAATTCCTGCCGCTCGCGCGCCTCGCGGGCGACGTGCCTTGCCTGACATTCGACGGCCTGTCGAAGGTGCAGCGCGCCTGCGGCTATCGCGTCGGCTGGCTGTCCGCGACCGGCGCGCCGGCGCTGCTCAGCGAGATCGAGCGCGCGCTCGACCTGCTCGCGAGCCTGCGCCTGTGCGCGAACGTGCCCGGGCAATACGCGATCGTGCCCTCGCTGACCGGCCCCGATACGATCTCGCCTCTCACCGCACCTGGTGGACGTCTGCACGCCTCGCGTCAGGCCGTGATCGACGCCTGCGCCGCGAGCCGCTTCCTCGAACTCGTCACGCCGCATGGCGCGCTGTACGCGTTCCCGAGCGTGCGCGCCGACGTACTGCCCGATTTCGACGACGAAAAATTCGCGCTCGGCCTGCTCGAAGCCGAAGGCGTGCTGATCGTGCCCGGCTACGGCTTCAACTATCCCAAGCGCAATCATTTCCGCACGACCCTGCTGCCGCTGGCTGCCGAGATGCGCGAAGTATTCGCGCGCATCGAGCGCGTGCTCGCAGGCATGGCGGCGAAGCAAGCGCCGCAGCGGCAAGTCGCTTAGTGACGCTGCACGACATCGGGCGATTTGCGCCGGCAAGCGCGCCCGCTCCCACGGCAGCGATGTTCCGGCATTGGACCGAAGCGATCTGGGCGATCGCAGAGACGGCACTGTCATCGCGCTGAAAAGTGCGCGAAACGCAATTTTTATACTTTTTACTTAAGCTGCGCCGGGCTGACTAAGGGAGTTCTCCCATGTCGCAACGGCACTACCGCAGCATTTTTGTTTCCGACATCCACCTCGGCTTGCGCGATTGCCAGGCTGACTATCTGCTCGATTTCCTGCGCTCGACGCGCAGCGAGCGGCTCTATCTCGTCGGCGACGTGATCGATTTCGAGAACATGTTGCTCAAGCCCTACTGGCACGCCTCGCATACCGCGGTGCTGCAGGAGATCCTCGCGATCGCCGCGCGCGGTACGCGCGTGACCTATATTCCCGGCAACCATGACGCGCAGTTGCGCCGCTTCGTCGGGCAGCGCTTCGCCGGCGTCGAGATCGCACTCGACGCGGTGCATGTGGCCGCGGACGGACGCCGCTACAAGGTCAGTCATGGTGATGAATTCGACGGCGAGCACACCGCACCCGCGTGGCTCGTGCGCCTCGGCGACGTGCTGCAGCGTTTCGTCGGAGGGCTCAATCGCCACGGCAATGCGCTGCGGCGCCGCCTCGGTTTCGGCTACCAGCCGATTTCGATCGCGATCAAGGAACGCATTTCCGCCGCACGCGGCTTTATCGAAAACTTCGAAGCGAATGTCGCTGAACGTGCACGTGCGCAAGGTTTCGACGGCCATATCTGCGGCCATATCCATTACGGCCGCATCCGCGATGCCGATGGCGTGCGCTACATCAACGACGGCGACTGGGTCGAGCATTGCACCGGCCTGGTCGAGCATCACGACGGCACGATGGAGGTGCTGCATTGGACCGAGCGCGAGGAATCGCTCGCGATCGCGTTTGCGCCGCGCACGCCGGCGCTCGTACCCGAGGCACTGCCAGCGGCCGCGTAGCCCGCTTCCCCACAGCGTTTCCACACGGATTTCCGCGTCAAGCCAAGGACGGCTCCCTGCCCCGGCACCGCCGCGTTGTCCCAGCGTTCCCGCCGGGTTGAAGAACCCGCCGCGCGGCCGCATCTGGACTATCATGCATCCACGTCCAGATTGAGAATCCTATGTCGCTCGACCCCACCCTCCGCGCCCGCATCGAGACCCTGCTGCAGGCCAACCCCGTCGTCTTGTTCATGAAAGGCTCGCCGCAGGCGCCGCAGTGCGGCTTCTCCGCAGCCGCCTCGGGCGTGCTCAACGAACTGCTGCCGAGCTATGCCAGCGTCAACGTGCTCGAAGACGCGGAAATCCGCGAGGGCATCAAGGCCTATGGCAACTGGCCGACGATCCCGCAGCTTTACGTCAAGGGCGAGCTGATCGGCGGCGCCGACATCGTGCAGTCGATGTACAACTCGGGCGAGCTGCAGGAACTGTTCGGCCTGCCCAAACCCGACCGCTCGCCGCCGCAGATCACGATCACCGACCAAGCCGCGACGGCGATCCGCGACGCGCTGGTCGATGCGGAACCGGGCCTCGCGCTGCACTTGACCATCGACGCGCGTTTCCAGCCGCAGTTCCATCTGGCCGAGCCTGGCGATAAAGAGATCCGCGCCGAGTCGAATGGCATCGACATCCTGATGGACGTCGCGACCGCGCAACGTGCGCGCGGGATCCGCATCGACTGGGCCGAAACGATGCAGGGCGCGGGCCTCGCAATCGACAACCCGAACGCGCCTGCGGCGGTGAAGGAGATGTCGGTGCAGGAACTGCGCGATCGTCTTGCCAAGAGTGATATCACGGTGATCGACGTGCGCCCGCCAGACGAACGCGCACTCGCGCAACTCAAGCAACCGTTCCGCACGCTCGACGGCGGCATCGCCGCGCTCGCCGACCTGCCGAAGGACACCCCGCTCGCGTTTCTCTGTCACACCGGCGGACGCAGTGCGCGCGCGGCGGAGCAGTTTCGCGCGCACGGGTATGCCAAGGTATACAACGTGACGGGCGGCATGGCGGCGTGGGCGCGCGACATTGACGCGTCCGTGGGGGCATACTGACCGATACCTAACTAGCGCTCATAAATATAAGAGCTAACTGTTTGACTACCCATGTGGATTTTATTGACGTAAAAAATTATCGTACAAATCATTGATATATATATAAATTACACGTATCAAATTTGTATCTATCTAACAGGTAAGCAAATAAAATAGATACTAGATTGAGTCATCCAGTATCAGCCATTGACATGGCGGACCCGCCGTGCTAGTCTGGCCACCATCTGCGTTACAGGTGGCCCCCACAATGGCGCGCAATTACTCCTCCAAAGAGTTCCTCGAGTTTCTCGATTACGTCAGTAACCGTAATCTCATGAAGCGCAACACTGTCGAAAGCTGGCGCACCGCCAGCCAAAAGGTGTTGAGTGCTCTAGATGATTCAGAGAAAGAGGATCTGAGATCGCTCGACGTTGCCGAAGCAGCTGTGCGATTCGAAAACAAGATGGCGGGTAGCTATAAACCCGAGAGTCTTCGCGTATACAAAAGCAGATTTTCCGCCGCCCGAGAGCATTTTTTACGCTGGGCAGACGACCCATCCACTTTCAGAATTTCGATCGGAACTAGGAATGGTTCCTCCGCTCCGAAAGCGACTTCTCACAAAAAAAATACCAAGAGAGGTCACCCGCTCGATTCTTCACGTCCTTCCGAAACGCGCGAAAAGCCGGCGAATGACGGGACACCTTCGTCGTCAGACACGCTCGTACTTCCTATCCCACTTCGCCCGGGCGTGCTTGTAAAAGTATTTGGCATCCCCGGTGACCTCACTGAATCCGAGGCGAGGAAAATCACCGCCGTTATAAACGCATACGCGCTGGCAGACTGAATGAAATGAAGGGAGGAGTGCGAGGTGTAAGAGGCCTCGCACTCCAGTGGTAAAGCCGATCGACCGAAGACGACCGACGTCCCATGAAGCACAAGAGTACTGCACAGAAGTCGTCCCCGCAAACTGAAAGGCATCACCCAGCAATGCGGAGGACGATATGTCCACAAGCAAACGCGATCCACCACCTAGTGGTTACAGGCGCGTATTTATTAAAGAGTTCCGCCATTGGCGGAGCAAAAAGATAATACGCGCAGCGGACTATGGTAAGGACGCCTTTAGCTTCCTTGTAAAGGAATACTAACGTGGCACCAAAGGGCCGATCTAGTGATGATCGGCCCTTTCCTAAAGCTCGTGTGCTTGCCTGAGAGTTGGATTAGGCGGCGACACCGAATAGCTTGCCGATACCCGCCGTCGCAAGCATCGCCAGCGTGCTCCAGAACAACACGCGCAACGCCCCCTTCGTCATCGGCGCGCCACCGGTGTGTGCGGCGACGGCGCCGAGTACGGCAAGTGAGACGAGCGACGCAATCGCCACCGACAACGCGAGATGCGCGGGTGGCGCGAGCAGCACGACCACGAGCGGCAAGGCCGCGCCGAGGGAAAAGCACAACGCCGAAACGATCGCGGCCTGCAGCGGACGCGGGCGTTGCTCATGGGTCAGGCCCAGTTCGTCGCGCAGATGCGCACCGAGCGCATCGTGCGCAGTGAGCTGATCGGCGACCTGCTCGGCGAGGGCTCGCTCGAGTCCGCGCCCGACATAGATGTTCACGAGCTCGGCGTGCTCACCCTTCGCATCGGTTTCGAGTTCGTGCTTTTCGAGCTCGCGCTCGGCGCGCTCGGCGTCGGCCTGCGAACTGACCGAGACATATTCGCCCGCGGCCATGGACAGCGCGCCGGCGACCAGGCCCGCGATGCCGGCGAGCAGCACACTGCCGCGCGCGGCTTCCGCGCTCGCAACGCCAACGACGAGACCCGCCGTGGAAAGGATGCCGTCGTTCGCGCCGAGCACGGCCGCGCGCAGCCAGCCGATGCGATCGCCGACGTGACGCTCGTGATGTCGACGTACCTGCACCGCGCCGGTAATCGCGCGCATCCGCTATAACCTCGGCTCTATGTTTGGCGACGACAGGCGATTCACATCTCGTGCTCGCCGCCGAGATCGTCGAGATCCAGATCGTCGCCTTCCTCGAAGCGCAGATGCTTGACGCTGCGTCCATGGCGGCGCACGAGCTTCAACGCCTCGATGCCGACGCGAATATGCTTCTCGACGTAGCTCGCGGTAATGACTTTGTCGCTCGCCTCGGTCTTCACGCCTTCGGGAATCATCGGCTGGTCGGACACGAGCAGCAGCGCGCCGGACGGAATGTGGTTGGCAAAGCCAGCGGCGAAGATAGTCGCGGTTTCCATGTCGACCGCCATGCTGCGCGTGCGGCGCAACAGCGCCTTGAATTCCTCGTCGTGTTCCCACACGCGGCGGTTGGTGGTGTAGACCGTGCCGGTCCAGTAGTCATGGCCAAGGTCGCGGATCATCGTCGACACGCCGCGCTGCAGCTGGAACGCGGGCAGCGCGGGTACCTGCGGCGGCAGATAATCGTTCGAGGTACCGTCGCCGCGGATCGCCGCGATCGGCAATATCAAATCGCCAAGCTGGTTTTTGCGCTTGAGTCCGCCGCACTTGCCGAGGAACAGCGCGGCCTTCGGCGCGATCGCGCTGAGCAGGTCCATGACAGTCGCGGCGTTGGGTGAACCCATGCCGAAGTTGATCAGGGTGATGCCATCGGCAGTCGCGTTCGGCATCGGCCGGTCGGCGCCGCGCACGGGCACGTCGTGCCACTTCGCGAACATGTCGACATAGTTGCCGAAGTTGGTCAGCAGGATATGGTCGCCGAATTCATTCAGCGGCGTGCCGGTGTAGCGCGGCAGCCAGTTGTCGACGATTTCTTTTTTGCTTTTCATAAGGTCGTTTCCGCTTTCAAGATGCCGGTGACGACACACCGGCGGGATGACAGGCTCGTTTATCGCTGACCAGTGTAATGCAAAGTCGGCACGACCCCGCTTTGCTTTTTTTGTGCGACGGCGGATGATGCGAGCCTCGCTCGCCCGCTGGAGGTCGCATGCTCGTCACCTTCCTGCTCGCCCTCGTTGTTTTCCTAGCGCTCACCTTTCTCGGTCGCGGCTTCTTCGGCTGGGCCGGCGCCGCCGCAGTCTGGCTAATCGGCTGGCGCCTGACTGGCATCGCTTCGCCGCTGCTGTTCGAAGCGACCGCGGTCGTATTGACGGCGCTGGCCGTGCTGTTCGGCGTGCCGGCGATCCGTCGCGCACTGATCACGCGCCAGGTGATGCCGATCTTCGCCAAGGTGCTGCCGCGTCTCGGCGAGACCGAGCGCATCGCGCTCGAAGCGGGCACGGTGTGGTGGGATGCGGAATTGTTCGGCGGTCGCCCGGATTGGAACAAGCTGCTCGCGTTCAAACCGCAGCCGTTGACCGCCGACGAGCAAGCGTTTCTCGACGGCCCGGTCGCCGAACTCTGTGCGCGCCTCGACGACTGGCAGATCAATCAACAGCGCGATCTGCCGACGAGCGTGTGGGCCTTCATGAAAACCAACGGCTTCTTCGGCATGATCATCCCGAAGGAGTACGGCGGTCACGGCTTCTCGGCGATCGCGCATTCGCGCATCGTCACGCGCATCTCCTCGCGCTCGGTCGCCGCGGCAGTGACCGTGATGGTGCCGAACTCGCTCGGGCCCGGCGAGTTGCTGCTGCATTACGGCACCGAAGAACAACGCAAGTACTATCTGCCGCGCCTCGCCAAGGGTGACGAAGTGCCGTGCTTCGGTCTGACTGGGCCGGAAGCCGGCTCCGACGCCGCCGCGACGCAATCGACCGGCGTAGTCGAAAAGCGTGTGATCGACGGCAAGGAAGTGATCGGCCTGCGCCTCAACTGGAAGAAGCGCTACATCACGCTCGCGCCGGTCGCGACGCTGATCGGTCTCGCATTCCGCATCAAGGATCCCGACCATCTGCTCGGCGAGGTCGAGGATCTCGGCATTTCCTGCGCGCTGATTTCCGCCGACCTGCCCGGCGTCGAGATCGGCATGCGCCACGATCCGATGGGTGTGCCCTTTATGAACGGGCCGATCGTCGGCAACGACGTGTTCGCGCCGCTCGACTGCATCATCGGCGGCAAGGACGGCATCGGCCAGGGCTGGCGCATGCTGATGGAATGCCTCGCCGCAGGACGTTCGATCTCGCTGCCCGCGCTCAGCGTCGGCGCGGCGCAGATGATGACGCGCATCTCCGGCGCGTATGCGACCGTGCGCGAACAATTCGATACGCCGATCGGCCGCTTCGAAGGCATCGAGGAGCCGCTTGCACGCATCGCCGGCAAGACCTACATGATGACCGCCGCGCGCACGCTGACCTGCGGCGCGCTCGACGCCGGCGAAAAGCCCGCCGTGCTCTCCGCCATCGCGAAGGCGTATCTGACCGAGGGCATGCGCGAAGTCGTGACCGATGCGATGGATATCCGCGCCGGTGCGGCGATCCAGCGCGGCCCGCGCAACACGCTCGCGCGCGCCTGGGATGCGGTACCGATAGGCATCACGGTCGAGGGCGCGAACATCCTCACGCGCTCGATGATCATCTACGGCCAGGGCGCAATCCGCTGCCATCCGTTCGTGCAGCACGAGATCAAGGCCGTAGCCGACAAGGATTTGAAAGCCTTCGACGCCGCGCTGTTCGGGCATATCAATCTGGTCGTGCGCAATATCGTGCGCGCGAAGCTGCTCGCGCTGACCGGCAGCCGTCTCGCCGCGGCGCCCGAGGTGCAGGACACGCATCGCTACTATCAGCATCTATCGCGCTTTTCCGCCGCGTTCGAATTCGCTTCGGACATCGCGATGGGCACGCTCGGCGGTTCGCTCAAGCGGCGTGAAAAAATTTCCGGCCGCCTCGCCGACGCGCTCGCCTATCTCTATCTCGCCTCGTGCGCATTGAAGCGTTATCACGACGAAGCCAAGACCACGGCGAATTACAACCTCATGCGCTGGAGCGTCGAGTATTCGTTGTATCGCGTGCAAGAGGCGCTGCGCGGCGTGATCGAAAACCTGCCGATGCGCGTGGCTGCATTCATGCTCAAGCTCGCGATCTTCCCGCTCGGCGCGCGCTTCCGTCCGCCCTCGGACGTGCTCGGCGCGCGTGTGGCGCGCGATATCCTCGAAGACCGCGAGGCGCGCATCAACCTGACCGAAGACATCTTCGTGCCACCACCGGGCGAAGTCGGCCTCGGCGCGCTCGAAGCCGCGCTCGACAAAGCCGTACGCGCGATCCCGGTCGAAACCAAACTGCGCGACGCCGTACGCGAAGGCCGCCTCGATCGCGCGCCGGGCTATATGCTCGACGAGATGGGACTCAAGGCCGGCGTGATCAGCGCGGAGGAATATCAATGGCTGCAGGACGCCGACGCCGCGCGCAATGAAGTGATCGCGGTGGATGCGTTCAATCCAGAGACGTTCAAGAATCTGCACTGACGGAGCCGACGATGATCCGGGTTTTCGTCTTTTTCCTGATCCTGCTTGCTATGAGTGCAGGTCGCGCCACCGATGCCGACGCATCATTCGTCGGCTGCGCGCGGGAAGTGACCAGTGCAGACGACACGGCGCCGCTCATCCGCTTTGATCATGATTTTCGCGGCGCGCTCGCTCGCCGCGACGTCGCCGCGATTGCGCTGCTGACGCAATTTCCGCTGCGCGTAAATTTTCCAGATGATAGCGTCGTCATGCTGGCCAATCCTGGCACACTGCAAAATCAGTTCGACCGTGTGTTCACGCCGGCACTTCGCGAGGCAGTGCGCAAGCAAGCGGTGGACGATCTCGTCTGCAAATATTCCGATGGCATGGGTTATGCCAACGGCGGCGTCTGGATCCATCCCGCCGGCGGCGACGGAAAGCAATTGCGCATCGTCGCAGTAAACGTTCCAGGCGGATCGCTGCATCCTCCCAAGGCCGGCGCCATCGACCTCGCCTGCAGCACGGAGCGATTCCGGGTCGTAATCGACGCGGCCGCAAATCCGGAAACCTGGCGCTATCGGGTGTGGAACTTGCCGCGCAGCTTGAACGAAAAACCCGATCTAGAACTCACTGGCACGCGCCACTTCGAAGGAACGTCGCCGTGCACGGGTCGCATCTGGCGTTTCAAGAACACGAACGC